>JBDSPC010000430.1:0-10505 GCA_039914485.1 Nocardioides sp. | reverse complement strand
CGGGTGAAGACGCGGCCGGGGTGCTGGGCGAGGTACTTCAGGAGCTCGAACTCCTTGTAGGTCAGGTCGAGCGCGCGCCCGCTGATCTTCGCGGTGTACGTCGCATCGTCGACCACCACCTCACCGGACCGGATCACGTGGGACGACGGGTCGGCTGCCTCACGCTGGGCGGCGAGCCGGCCGATCGCCAGCCGGATGCGGCCCTCGAGCTCGGCCGGACCGCAGGTGTGGAGCACGACGTCGTCCATCGCCCAGTCGTGGGCGACGACGGCGAGGCCGCCCTCGGTGATGACGAGCAGCACCGGGACGTCGCTGCCGGTGGTGCGGATCAGCCGGCACAGGTCCCGCGCGTGGGCGAGCTCCTGACGGCCGTCGACCAGGACCAGGTCGGAGTCGGGGGCCTCGAGGAGCGCGCTGCCCTCGGCGGGCAGGATCTTGACCGTGTGGCCGAGCAGGGCGAGGGCGGGCAGGACTTCGGCCGACGGCTGCAAAGCGCCGGTCAGCAGCAACAAGGTGCCCATGATGAGTCCTCCCCACTCTGGCGGAATACGTAAGGATAGGGCCCGTGAGCACTCCATCGGGTCCGAGTCGCAAGGTTGAGACGACCGTCACCGCGCGCTACTGGGCAGGTGCACGGGCCGCGGCGGGGGTGGCGGAGGATGAGTTCGAGGTGACCGGGCCGATCACGCTGGCCGAGGTCGTACGCCGCGTGCTGACCGCTCATCCGGGCCAGGACGTCGCCCGCACGATCGGGGTCTGCTCCGTGCTGCTGGGAGATCGCCCGGTCAGCAGTGGGGACGCCGCGCAGGTCGTCGTCGACCCCGGAAGCACGGTCGAGTTCCTGCCGCCCTTCGCCGGCGGCTGACTCCTCAACATTCTTCGAGACTCGTCGCAACAAAATGCGCGCGGCTTGCGTCATCCCCTCGCGGGTCGGAAATCTAGGTGCACCTAATCTGTTTGATCTCACGCATTTGTGGGAAGGTGCGGGCCGGAGGACGACTCAGTCCGCATTGTCCGAATTAGTAGGGGGAAGTATGAGTAACGCCATTTCGCGGCGCCTTGGGCGCCGTTTCACTGCGATGGGTGCGGGCGCCGCACTCGTCGCTGCAGGACTGAGTCTGGGGGTGATGGCTCCCGCGAACGCCGCATCGGTCGTGACCGGCGGTGTCACCGACGGGTTCGGCAATCCCATCGGGGGATATCTGGATGCCTACCTCCAGGATCCTGACTCGGGGTCGTATTTCTTCGAGGATCGCGTCTACGTCGACAACAACGGCTACATCGAGGACACCCTCGACACCGACGGTTCCTACAAGTTCGAGTTCAACACCTACACGGGCTACGAAGAGTGGTTCAAGGACGCGGCCGACGAGGCCACCGCAGCCCCCATCAACGTCGCCGCCGGCGCCCCTGTGGCGCTCGGCGCGTGGACGATCGACCAGCCCTACGTCGTCGGCACGGTCACCAACGCGGCGGGCAAGCCGCTGAGCGCGTCGATCCGGGCATACGACGCCACGACCGGTGACTCCGTCTCCAGCACCGGCGCCGATGTGAAGGGCTCGTTCAAGATCCCGACGCAGACAGGGCCGGTCAAGCTGTCGTTCGACGCCAGCGACTACGCCCTCGAGTACTACGCCGACGCCGCGGACATCGTCTCGGCACTGCCGGTCACCGGTACCGCCACCGGCGCCAACCTCGGCAACATCGTGCTGGCCCCGTCCGGCAGCATCAGCGGTCAGGTCACGAGCGATGCTGGTGCACCGCTCGAGTTCGTCGAGGTCAGCACCGACGACGGTCAGTCCGACTACACCGACAAGAACGGTGTCTACACGATCGAGGACGTCTCGACCGGCGCCAACACCGTGTCCTTCTTCGACCCGATCGGCGAGTACGCCTTCGAGTACTTCAACAACGTCACGGACGAAGATCTCGCCACCCCCGTCACCGTGGGTGTCGGACAGGCAGTCGGCGGCATCAACGCCGGACTGGCCGCAGCCCCGGCCGACACGACCACCAAGACGGTCGAGATCGCCGGAGCCGTCAAGGACAACCTGGGTGCCCCGGTCGTCGGTGCTGTGCTGACTGCCTACAACACCCCGGCCTCCCCGTCGGATCGCCAGCAGTTCGAGACCGTCCTGTCCAACCGGCAGGGCAACTACGCCTTCACCGAGCTGGAGAAGGTGGCGGGCGAGAACCAGTTCAAGATCGTCGCGGACGCGTCCGTGCAGGGTGACGACAACGCGTTCGCCCTCTTCGGCTCGTGGTACGGCGGCGGTCAGGACTACGAACGCGCGCCTGCCGTCACCGTGACGCCGGGCACGCCCTTCGGCCCGGTGGACTTCGAGCTCGAGCGTGCCGGCGGTATCGCCGGTTCGGTGACCGGCCTGGCCGGGACCCCGCTCTCGCCGTCGGTCAGCGTCGTGGGTGTTCCGGACGGTGCGGGCACGTTTACCGGCGTCGACTTCAAGACTGACTCGACGTTCGAGGGTCGCGCGCTGCGGGCCGGTACCTACAAGGTGCGCTTCAGCGACTTCTCCGGCTTCCACGCTGCCGAATGGTGGAAGGACAAGGCCAACGTCGACGACGCGGTCCTGATCACGGTCAAGTCCGGACAGATGGTGGGCGGCCTCAACGCCGTGCTGGGCAACCAGCTCTCCGCTGTCGAGCGCCCGTCCATCAGCTCGGACTACGCGTGGGTCGGCAAGGCGCTCAGCGCCAAGCCCGGCTCGTGGACCGTGCAGACCAACACCGACTTCACCTACCAGTGGTTGGTCGGCAACACGGTCGTCGGTCAGGGCGAGAGCTACACCCCGACCACGGCCAACATCGGTGACCGCCTGACCCTGCGGGTGACCGCGGAGAACGGCCGACTGATCGGCACCGCCACCTCGACCGCCACGACCAAGGTCGGCTACCAGCCGAAGATCAAGGTCAAGGTCAAGGGCGACAAGGCATCGCTGAAGGTCAAGGCGCCCCCGGTCAAGGCCAAGAAGGTCAAGGGCACGGTCGTCGTCAAGGAGATCGTCAAGGTCAAGGACGACGGCACGATCAAGTACAAGAAGATCGCCAAGGGCAAGATCAAGAAGGGCAAGGGCACCATCTCGCTCAGCAAGCTGAAGAAGGGCAAGCACAAGCTCGTCTTCTTCTTCACTGGCAAGGGCAAGGTCGGTTCCAACGACGTCACCAAGAAGGTCAAGGGCTGAGGCTCTTCTCCTGATCACGTGATGTGACCTTCAGCGAAGCCCCGGCGGACTCGTCCGCCGGGGCTTCGTCATGTCCGGGGTCTCCTTCGTCGGCCCGGGTCGGGGCCAGCGCGAAGAGCGCGACGGTGATGAAGAACCACAGGTGCCGGTCCCAGATGATGTTCTCGAGCATGCCCAGCACGAAGTAGCCGACGAGTGCGGCCAGCACGCTGGCTCGCAGCGCGTGTTCGCGGCGTACGCCGAAGACGAGCTGTCGCACCAGCAGCGCGCCGACCGTGCCCCAGATCGTGAGGAAGCCGAGCACGCCCAGGACGCCGCCCACGTTGGCCGACTCGAGCAGCAGGTTGTGCGCGTCGAGGCCCTGGTCGAACCCGAGACCGGTCCACGGGTGGCGGCCGATCTCCTCGATGGCGTCGCGCGCCTTCTGGATGTGGTCGGCGTTGCTCAGGTCGACGTGACCGGTCAGCTCGCCGCGGCCCAGCAGCCGGAAGATGGTGCTGCCCTGTGGCATGAACGGCAGCGCGACGGCCAGCCCGACCACCCCGACGAGCCCCAGCCCGAGGGCGGCCCGGATCGCCGGCCACCGGCCGAGGAGGGCGAGATAGCCGAGAGCGGCCACCGTGCCGAGCAGTGCCGACCGGCTGCCGGTCAGCAGTCCGCCGTACGCACAGATGACGAAGAGGAGCGCGGCGGCGATCCGTGCCCAGGGTGCGCGAGCGGTCACGAACAGGCCGACCGCGACCACCGAGCCGAACATCGCGGCGAGCGCGAGGTGCATCTGGTGCTCGCTGAAGCCCATCGCGCGTTCGAAGTAGGGGTTGGTGCGTCCGGCCATGGCGCCCAGCGAGCTGATGGCGGCGCCGACGGAATACATCACGGCGAGGAAGGCCGCGATGCGTGGAGGCGGGGCCAGGACGCTGATGACGACCATGACCAGGGGGGCGCCGATCAGGAAGCGCAGCATCGCACCGGTCTCGTCCCACGAGCCGTCGGCCATCGTGCCGAGGAAGCCGCCGACCGTGAGCAGGGCGACGCCGGTGAAGACGGCGAGCACCTGGGGCGGCATCCGTAGCCGTGGCAGCAGCGGCACGCAGACCAGCGCCAGGGCCAGAAGTGCCAGGTCGCCGACGGCGGTCTCCCGGACGGGCCGGATCCCGTTGAGCGGCTGGAGGACGGCGACGATGCCGACCGGCAGCAGCATCGACGTGCCGACCCGCTCGTGCAGCCCGGCGGTCACGGCCGCGATCGCAGCAAGGCCCGCGATCATCAGCCACACGACGACGGGGTCACTCACGGCGGTCAGACTAGACCGCCGATGTGATACTGACTGCCGCACCGGAGCCGGAAGGACCACCATGAGCATCAGCCAGTACGTTCGCCGCATCCTTGCCAGGTGGCGACTGATGGCCCTGGTGACCGCTGCGGTGTTCGCCGCCGCGGTCGCGGTGACGCTGAGCATGCCGGTCACCTACACCTCCTCGGGACAGCTCTACGTCGCCAGCCTGAGCGACCAGCCGGACATGGAGTCGGTGCAGGCGGCCGGGTTGCACGCGCAGGGCCGGATGCTGTCGTACGCCGCAGTCGCCAGCTCGCAGGAAATGGCCGCGCTCATCGGCGAGGACCTCGGTGTGGACTCCCTCGAGGGCGCCACGATCCGCACGGAGGTGCCCTACGGCACGGTGCTGATCAACCTCTCCGTCATCGCCCCGACGGCCGACGGGGCGCAGGAGATCGCGCAGTCGGTCGCCGCCAACTACAACGACCTGCTCACCGAGGTCGAGGGCGCCCGCGCCACCGAGCTCAAGGTCGGCGTCTCGACCGTGAACGCGCCGTCGCTGCCGACCAGCCCGTCGGCACCGAAGACCACGCTCAATCTGCTCGCCGGGTTGCTGGCCGGGCTGTTGCTCGCGGTGGCGCTGGCCGCTGTCCGCGACCTGCTGGACACGTCGGTGCGAGCGGACGACGAGGACCTGGGCGCGCCCGTGCTCGGCCGGTTGCCCCGACTCGAAGCGGCCGACCGCACCCTCACTTCCGGCGACACCACTCCGCTCGCCGAGGCCGCCCGCCGGCTGCGGATCCGGCTCGAAGCCACCGGTCACAGCACGGTCGTGGTCGCCGCGGTCGATGACGCAGACGGGCCCGCGGTCGCGCGGTTGATCGCGCAGTCGATGTCGCTGGCAGGTCGCGAGGTGACTCTTGTCGACTCCGACCTGCGCGCGCGTGCGGGGGACGCTGGCGCGCCCGAGTTCGCAGACTCCTCAGAGCTGACGAACCTGCTGCGCGAGCCCGGAACGGATCGGCACTGGGTGCTGGTGGCCGCTCCGCCGCTCAAGCCGTATGCCGATGCGGCTGCCCTGGCGCGGAGGGTCGATGCCGTACTCCTCGTCGTGCGGGCCGGACACACCTCCCACGCCGACCTCCGTCAGGCCCTCACGGATCTGGACCGCGACCCCTCGTCCGGGGTCTACGTCGTCGTCACGGACGCATGAGGTGACGGTTCCGCGCGGCGCCCTCGGGCACCCCGCGGTCGCGGTCGTGGCGTCGTCGGTGGTGGCGCAGCTCGCGTTGTTGGTGTCGGGCCCGCTCGTCGTCCGGCTGCTCGGCGTCTCCGGTCGCGGCGAGCTCGCCCTCGTCTGGAGCGTGGTGCTCGGCACCAGCCAGCTGGCGATGCTGGGCCTGCCCAGTGCGGTGACGTGGTTCGCCGCGAGCCGGGGCATCGACCCGGCCCGGATCATCGCCGAGCTGCGCCGCGGCTACCTCGTCCAGGTCGTGGTGACCGCCCTGGCCGTGGGTGCCGCGGTGGCGTTGTTGTCCGGTGGCGGATGGCTGCGCGCGGTCGTCGCCGTCGCCGGCGTGGTCGCGCTGATGCTGGCCGTGCTCGGGCTCGCCGCCTTGCAGGGGGCCGGCCGGTTCGGGGCGTTCGCGATCCTGCAGGCGCTGCCGGCCGTGTTGTACGCCACCGCGGTGACCACCCTCTTCCTCCTCGACTCCGGATCGGTGACGGCGCTGCTGGCGCTCAGCCTCGCGGGCTGGGCCGTGGTGGCGGCGGTGTCCATGACGCTCAGCACGTCCGGTTCGGGTGCCGACCTGCCATCCGTCGGTGAGGCTCGGTCCTACGGGCGACGGGCGATGATCGCCGGGCTCGCGCCGATCGACACGCTCGGGCTGGAGCAGGTGCTGCTCGGCCTCGTCACCGGTCATTACGTGCTCGGGCTCTTCGTCGTCGGCTGGGCGTTCGAGACCGGGCCGGTGATGGTCCTGGCCGCGCTCGCCGCGTTCGTGGGTCCGCGCCTGAGCGCGCTGCGCATCGGCCGCCCCGAGTTCGTACGCCGCTGGCTGCTCATCGCACTGGGCCTGGGTGTGGCCGTGTGCCTGGCCATCCAGCTCGTGCTGGCACCGGTGCTGGTGTGGGCGTTCGGCGCGGAGGCCGAGCCTGCCGTCGACCTGGCGCGGGTGCTGACCGTGGCCGGCGTGATCCTCGGCCTGCGCCGGATCACCGCGGCCTGCCTGGTCGGCCTCGGACATGCCACCGAAGCGACCGTCGCAGAGCTCGTCGGCCTCGCCACGATGGTGCTGGGGATGCTGATGATGACGCTGGCCTACGACCCGATCCTGCCGGGCCTGGTGCTGATCGCGGCCGGCACCGTGACGCTCTTCGGCCAGTCGCTGGTGCTGATCAGAGCACTGAGCCCAGCAGTGCGCGCGTCTCCCTGACGGTCTTCGCCCAGGTGAAGGTCGAGGCGTGAGCTGTCGCCATCTCGATCGTCCGTGCGTCGGCGGCCAGCGCGGCCCGGGTGGCGCGCGCGACCTCGGTCGGCGTCCACGCCGTCATCTCGAACGCGTGGCCCCCCGCCACCTCGAGCATGGCCGGCTCGGGGCCGATCACGACGGGCACGCCGATCCGCATCGCCTCGACGACCGGCAGTCCGAAGCCCTCGAAGTCCGAGGCGAGCACGACGACGCTCGCAGCGCCGAGGTGGGCGGCGTACTCCTCGTCGGAGACGTACGGCTTGCCGAGCACCACGAGCCGCGGCGCCTCCGGCCCGAGGAGGTGCCACCCGTCGTGGACCAGGTCGGCGTTCTTGTTGACCTGGTGGGCGAAGGTCACCGCCGGGCCGCTGCGGTCGCCGCCCGGCCAGTCGGCCACGTGGTCGGCACCGTGGTGCACGACGGCCGACGGGGTCGCCCGGGTGCTCGGGTGGACGGTGTGCAGGTCGGTCAGCGTGCGCTGTGAGATCGCGAGGTGGGCGTCGGCGATCGCGTAGCCGCGGCCGTAGGACACCCGTCGCAGCAGGCGTTGTGCGCGACTGAACTGACCCGGCAGCAGGTCGTGGCGCAGGTCATGGACGACCACGACGAGCGGCACGTCGAGGCGGCGCATCGTCGTCGAGGGCAGCGTGGCGAGCACGACGTCGGGACGCAGATCCCGCACCAGGCGCGGGATGTGGCGACTCTGCGCGGCCGCCCGGGCCGGTGACCGGGGCCCGGTCAGGGGCACCCGGTGCGCGGTCACCGATGGCGGGAGTGGCAGGTCGGAGTCGGCCGGCAGCACGACGTGCACCTCGTCGTCGGTCGCCCCCCACGCCGCCAGCAGGTGCTCGGCATAGGTCCGGATGCCGCCGAAGTCGGCCGGCAACGCGTCGACGAGCAACCTCATCGGCGTACGAACAGGGTGTCCGACTGGAGGAGGCGGCCGTCGGTGCCGGAGATGCCCGCGTCCCAGGTCCAGGGCGTGAGGCCGTGCCCGGCCAACCGCTCGGTGAGCTCGGTGGCCGTGGCCTGGCCGGCGTAGAGCTCGGCGTAGGAGAGCTCGAGCTGGATCGCGGCGAACGTGTCGAGGAGCTCCCCGGCCCCGTCGAGGGCGGCCCCTTCGAACCCCTGGGTGTCGATCTTGAGCAGGGTGCGCGCGGGCTCGATCGCCTCGGACTCGACCACCGACGCGATCGTCACCACGTCGACGTCGACGTTGCGCACCGTGTGCGACGCAGGGTCGGCCGAGAGGTGGAGCTCGGTCACGTCGAGCAGCGAGGAGGAGTAGGAGTTCTCCGAGACGTGGATGGTCGCCCGGCCGGGCTCCGCGCCCGCGGCCACCTGGAGACCCGACCACCGCGGGTCGCGGCCCATCCGCCGTCGGAGTCGGGAGAAGGCGTCGGGGAGTGGCTCGAGGGACACGATGCGTCCGGTGAACCCGGCCGCGCGCATGAGCGCGGCGTACTGCCCGACGTTGGCGCCGACGTCGACGAGGGTGTCGAGACCACGGCTGCTCATGGTCTGGGAGACACGTCGCACGAACGGCGTCCGGCCGATGTCGAGGTCGGCGGTCAGCAGCGCCCGGCGCAGGGCCAGCTTGCCCCGCTCGCGGGCGGCGCCCACGCGGTCGTCAAGGCTCATGCCGGCCTCCTCTCGCGAGGGAGGGTACGCCGCACGGCGGCAGACCTCGCGGCGGCGGGCGCCTCGACAACGCGGAACAGGACCTGGCCGACGAGCACGCTGGCGACGAACCCGAGCAGGCACATCGCCACGATCGCGAGGGTCTCGCCCGCCACGTGGTCGACGCCGGCGCGCCAGACCAGCTCGAGCACGACCGCGTGCAGGAGGTAGATGCTGTAGGACCTGACGCCCAGCCACGTGAAGGTGCGGTGGGCGAGCAGGGCGCGCAGGCGGCTCGGCCCGCCGGAGATGTCGCCGTGCAGGATCCACAGCAGCAGCACCGGCGCGACCAGGCAGTCGACGACGAGGTAGCGGGTCGCGCTCTGCGACAGGTCGCCCGCGAACAGCACGGTCCCGGCGACGAGCAGGAAGGACGCGCCGACCCCGACCGCGAGGGCACGGGTCTCGTCGAGCGGTCGCTGGCGGCGTACGCCCAACCAGAAGGACGCCATGAAGGCCAGCACGAAGTGCGGGGCGACGAAGTCCGGCGCCAGGAACGCGATCGCCAGGGTGCCGGCGATGCCCGCGGCGAGCAGCGTCCACTCGCGGCGGAAGAGCACGATCAGTGGTGCGAGGAGGTAGAGGTGGAACTCGACCGGCACGGTCCACAGCGGGTGGTTGATCGGCGTCATGCCGGCAAGGTCGGTGACGAGCAGCAGCGTCGCCCAGGTGCGTTCGGCGGTGAAGGGCAGACCGGAGTCCCAGTGCGTGCCCTCGGCACGGCTCAGCCCGAGACACGCCATCGCGGCGATGGTGAGCAGCACGGCGATCCAGTACGGCGGCAGGATCCGCCAGCACCGGCGGATCGTGAAGCGGCGCAGGTCGCCGTCCCAGTGCCGGCCGAGGAGATATCCCGACAGGACGATGAAGCTGAGCAAGGCCAGTCGGGCGGCGACACCGAGCGGGAGCATGACGGCGTGCTGGGCCGGCGTCGGGTCGTCGGGGACGACGGTCAGGACCGCGTGCCAGGCGACGACGAGGACCAGCGCCGCGCCGCGGATGCCGTCGCTCCACGGGAGCTGGGGAAGTCGCGGGGCGCTCACGTGTGGTGCCGCGCGGTGATGCCGAAGGTGCACGCCAGGGAGGTGCGCTCGCCGAGGCGCTGGAAGAGGGAGCCCTGGGTCGACCAGAACTCATCGAGCTCGACGTCGGCGAAGTGCGTCTCCAGGAGCCGCATGAGGGCGTGCTGGTCGACTCCTTGGCGCACGGTGTGGAACTCGACCATGTCGGACGGCTCGGACTCGACGTACCCGTGCCGAAGGCGTCGCCAGCGGGTGACCAGGCCGCGCCCCAGGTTGCCCTGGGTGATCCGCCAGGCGAGGTAGCTGCCCTGCTCGGCGACGTGGGTGGCGCGTGTCCGATCGGGATACCAGGTCGGATCCATGGTCGAGTAGAACGCGCTGCCCGGCGGCATCTCGGCCACCAATTCGCCGACGGCCGTGAGGTAGTCGGGGATGTGGTGCAGCACCGAGACGTAGACCAGGGCCTCGCACCCGGCCGCTACGAGGTCGGCGGCGGCGGTCCCCTCGGGGTCGTGCACCACGGTGACGCGCTCGTCGCCCGCGAACTTCTCGGTGAGTACGGCGGCGCTTGGCGCGCTCATCTCGGTCACCGCGACACTCGCCCCCGCAGCGAGCAGCGTCGAGGTGAAGGTGCCGTGCCCGGCTCCGACCTCGACCACACGGCACTGACCGTGCTGCTCGACCAGGTCGGTGACCAGGGCGTGCAGCTGCGCCTCGATCCGGGCCGTGAGCTGCGGGTGTGTCAGGTGCGGTGAGCCGTAGGCGTAGTCGCGGCCGGCGCCGTAGTCGGCCTCCTGCAGCTTCGCCATCGGCACCCGCTCACGCATGGGGGCGAGGATCCCACATGTTG
>JBDSPC010000423.1:0-21268 GCA_039914485.1 Nocardioides sp. | reverse complement strand
CGCCGTCGACGTCCTTGGCGAGCAGGGCGTCCCACTCGCGACCCCAGATCACCTTGATGACGTTCCAGCCGGCACCGCGGAAGTTGGCCTCGAGCTCCTGGATGATCTTGCCGTTGCCCGTCACCGGCCCGTCGAGCTGCTGCAGGTTGCAGTTGATGACCCAGGTGAGGTTGTCGAGCTCCTCGCGGGCAGCGACGCGGATCGCGCCGAGCGATTCGGGCTCGGCCATCTCGCCGTCACCCATGAACGCCCACACGCGCTGCTGCTTGGTGTCCTTGATGCCGCGGTTGTCCATGTAGCGGTTGAAGCGCGCCTGGTAGATCGAGCTGATCGCGGTGAGACCCATGGAGACCGTGGGGAACTCCCAGAAGTCCGGCATCAGGCGGGGGTGCGGGTAGGACGGGAGGCCGGCGCCCTTGCCGTGCTGGACCTCCTGGCGGAAGCGGTACAGCTGCTCCTCGGTCAGGCGCCCCTCGAGGAACGCGCGGGAGTAGATGCCCGGCGAGCCGTGGCCCTGGATGTAGAGCTGGTCGCCGCCGCCGGGGTGGTCCTTGCCGCGGAAGAAGTGGTTGAAGCCGACTTCGTACAGGCTCGCCGAGCTCTGGTACGTCGCAATGTGCCCGCCGACCTCGAGGCCCTTGCGGTTGGCGCTCGAGACCATGACCGCGGCATTCCAGCGGATGAAGGCGCGGATGCGGCGCTCGACCTCCTCGTCGCCGGGGAACCACGGCTCGCGCTCGGGCGGGATCGTGTTGATGTAGTCGGTGCTGCGCAGGGCCGGCACCCCGACCTGCTTCTCACGCGCGCGCTCGAGGAGGCGCAGCATGACGTAGCGGGCGCGCTCGCGCCCGCGGTCGTCGAGCATGGCGTCGAACGAGTCGAGCCATTCGTTTGTCTCGTCGGGATCGATGTCGGGCAGCTGGGTCGGCAGGCCCTCGTGGATCACGGCCCGCGCGGTCGGCGCGGGAGCTGGCGTGGGGGTCTGGGTGGGGGTGGCCTCATCACTCACCCGAGCATCGTTGCACGCCGTGCGGCCGGGGAAAATCTACTGACGAGTTGCACAGCGAGCGGGCCACCCAGCGGGACAGGGTTGCGCCGTCGGCACAACTCCGGTGGACTACCCCCACTCCGCCCCGGCTAACGTCGAGCGGAGGCAAGCCGCCGATGTGGCGGACATCGACGAACGGAGGCGTGGCGTGAGCTCGACGGTGGGTGGCGGAGCTGCCCAGGCAACAGGTGCCGCAGAGCGGCTGGGCATGACGCCCGGCATGGTCATCCAGGAACTCGGCTGGGACAACGACACCGACGACGAGCTCAGGGTCGCGATCGAGGACGCCATCGACGCGGACATGGTCGACGGTGACTACGGCAATGTCGTCGACGCAGTCCTGCTGTGGTGGCGCGACGACGACGGCGACCTCGTCGACGGTCTCGTCGACTCCCTGACGGACCTGGTCGGCGGTGGGGCCATCTGGCTGCTCACCCCGAAGGTCGGTCGCCCCAACTCGGTGGACGCCGCGGACATCGCGGAGGCAGCTCCGGTGGCGGGTCTGGCCCAGACCACGACCGCAGCAGTCAGCAAGGACTGGCAGGCCACGAGGTTGGTCACGCCGAAGACCCCTGCGTGATCCACACAGTCCCGACCGACGACCCCAGGAAGTCTGCATGAGCAAGCTGTTCGACCGCGCCGCGAACATCTCCACCTCCCTGAAGGTCCTGGGGGGTTCGGGCATCATCCGGCCCTACGGGCCGCGCACCCTGGCCGGTCTCGGCAAGACGGTGCTGCGCTGGGGCACCGGCCCGGCGGGTGGGTTCATGACCCTCGCCGTACGCCACCCGGACCGGGTGGGGCTCATCGACGAGCTGGGCGAGCTCACGTTCGGCGAGATGCACGGCCGCAGCAACGCGCTCGCCCGCGGCCTGGCCGGTCTGGGCGTCAAGGAGGGCGACTCCGTCGCGGTGATGTGCCGCAACCACCGCGGCTTCGTCGACGCCTCGATCGCCGTCGCCAAACTCGGCGCCGACATCCTCTACCTCAACACCGCCTTCGCCGGGCCGCAGCTGGTCGATGTGATCGCGCGCGAGAAGCCGGCCGTCATCGTCCACGACGAGGAGTTCAGCCAGCTGCTGGCCGATGCCGACGTCGCCCAGCGCGTGATCGGCTGGAGCGACGGCGCCGACCACGGTGGCGTCGAGACGCTCGAGGGCCTGATCAGCGCCCATGACCAGTCCGACGTCACGCCGCCCACGCGGCACGCGCGGATCGTGATCCTCACGTCGGGGACCACCGGCACACCGAAGGGCGCGCCGCGCAAGGAGGCCGGCATCCCGGCTGCGGTGTCGCTGCTCTCGCGGATGCCGCTGGAGTTCGGCTGGCGCACCCACATAGCGGCGCCGCTGTTCCACACGTGGGGCTTCGCCCACTTCGCGCTCTCCATGCTGCTCGGCTCGACGGTCGTGCTGCGCCGTCGCTTCGACCCCGAGGACGTGCTGCGCGTGGTCGAGGAGAACCAGTGCGAGTCCCTGGTGGTCATCCCGGTGATGCTCCAGCGCATCCTGAGCCTCGACGACTCCGTGCTGTCCGGCTACTCGATGCCGAGCCTCAAGGTCGTCGCGTCCTCCGGCTCCGCACTGCCCGGGGAGCTCGCCCTGAACTGGATGGACCGCTTCGGCGACAACCTCTACAACATCTACGGCTCCACCGAGGTGGCGTGGGCGACCATCGCCACGCCCGAGGACCTGCGTGCGGCGCCGTCTTCGGCCGGCAAGCCCCCGCACAACACGATCGTGCGTATCTTCGACGACGCCGACCAGGAAGTCCCGACGGGCGGCACGGGGCGGATCTTCGTCGGCAACAGCCTGCTCTTCGAGGGCTACACCGGCGGGGGTTCCAAGTCCATGATCGACGGCCTGATGTCCAGCGGTGACGTGGGCCGCTTCGACGCCGATGGTCGCCTGTACGTCGAGGGGCGCGACGACGAGATGATCGTCTCCGGCGGCGAGAACGTCTTCCCCAAGGAGATCGAGGACTGCCTCGTGGGCCACCCGGCCGTCGTGGAGGCGGCCGCGATCGGCATCGACGACCCCGAGTTCGGCGCCCGACTGCGGGCCTTCGTGTCGGTCTGTGCCGAGGTCACCGAGGACGAGCTCAAGGAGCACGTCAAGGCCAACCTGGCGCGGTTCAAGGTGCCGAAGCAGATCGTCGTCATCCCCGAGCTGCCCCGCAACGCCACCGGCAAGATCCTCAAGCGTGAGCTCGCGGCGTGGGACGAGCCCGCATGACCGGCCTCCAGCTCGGAGGTCCGGCACCCGACTTCACGCTGCGTGACCAGTTCGGCCAGGACGTCACGCTGAGCAGCTACCGCGGCACCAAGGCGGTGGTGATCCTCTTCTACCCCTACGCCTTCTCGGGTGTGTGCACCGGCGAGATGGCCGGCATCCGCGAGCGGCTCGACGAGTTCATGACGTTCGACACCGAGGTGCTCGCGATCTCCTGTGACCCGGTCTACTCCCTGCGCGCCTTCGCCGACGCGGAGGGGCTCAACTTCCCGCTGCTCTCCGACTTCTGGCCGCACGGGAAGATCGCCCAGGACTTCGAGGTCTTCGACGACGTCAAGGGGACGCCGCGCCGCTCGTCCTACGTCATCGACCGCGACGGGATGCTCGCCTGGGCGGTGCACAACGCCAACCCCGAAGGCCGCGACCTCGACGAGCACCTCACACAGCTGCGCGCACTGGTCTGAACCACTTGGAAGAAAATTCAGCCTGTTTTCCACAAAATCGCTGACAAGGCTTGAGTGCCCCCGTAATCTTTGGATTGTTGAACCGCTGGTGACCCGAGACGCCAGCGGTTCAGCTCATTTCATAGGGTGTTGCCCTGCGCGTCGGTAGCTCAGCGGTAGAGCACTCGGTTTACACCCGAGCGGTCGGCGGTTCGAAACCGTCCCGACGCACTCGATCGACAACTCTCCCATCGGAGGGTTCTGGCCTCGGGGTGGCCGTGCCAGAGTGGCCTCATGTTCGTGCCCTTCTCTGTCACCGACTTCCTGGATCGAGCGCGCGTCGTCTACGGCGAGCGGGTGGGGGTGGTCGACGAGCCGGACCAGCCCGCGGCGTCGCTCGGCGACGTCACCTATGCCGAGGTGGCCGCGCTCGCCAAGCGCCAGGCGGCCAAGCTCGACGAGCTCGGCCTGGAGGTGGGGGATCGCGTCGCCGTCGTCTCCCACAACAGCGCGCGTCTGCTGACCTCCTTCTTCGGCGTCGCCGGCTCGGGTCGCGTGCTGGTCCCGGTGAACTTCCGGCTGCGACCGGACGAGGTGTCCTACATCGTCAAGCACTCCGGTGCTCGTGTGTTGTACGTCGACCCCGAGCTCGACGAGGCCCTCGCCGGCGTCACTGCGGAGCACCGCTTCGTGCTGGGCAACGACGACGACCTGTACGCGCCCGAGGGCGTCGAGCCGCGCGAGTGGGAGCCCGACGAGGCCGCGACCGCCTGCATCAACTACACCTCCGGCACCACCGCGCGCCCCAAGGGCGTGCAGATCACCCACCGCAACATCTGGGTCAACGCGGTCACGTTCGGGATGCACGCCGCGGTCACCGACCGCGACGTCTACCTGCACACGCTGCCGATGTTCCACGCCAACGGGTGGGGGATGCCGTTCGCGATGACCGGGCTGGGCGTGAAGCAGATCGTGATCCGCAAGATCGACGGCGCCGAGATCCTGCGCCGGGTGGAGCAGCACGGCGTCACGGTGATGTGTGCGGCGCCGGCCGTCGCGGCCGCCGTACTCGATGCCGCCCAGGACTGGGACGGCGAGATCCCCGGTCGCGGCAAGGTCCGCATCATCATGGCCGGTGCGCCGCCGCCGACGAAGACGGTCGTGCGGGTCGAGGAGGAGCTGGGCTGGGAGTTCATCCAGATCTACGGCCTCACCGAGACCTCACCGTTGCTGACCTTCAACCGCACGCGTGCGGAGTGGGACGACCTCCCGGCCGAGGAGCGGGCCGCGAAGCTCGTGCGTGCCGGGGCACCCGCTCTCGGCGTACGCCTCACGACGGATGCCGAAGGCGAGGTGCTGGCCAGGTCCAACGTGGTGCTGGAGGGCTACTGGGAGCAGCCGGAGGAGTCGGCGAAGGCGCTGGCCGACGACTGGTTCCACACCGGCGACGGCGGAGTCATCGGCGACGACGGCTACCTCTCGATCACTGACCGCAAGAAGGACGTGATCATCACCGGCGGTGAGAACGTCTCCTCGATCGAGGTCGAGGACGTGCTCTTCTCGCACCCGGCCGTGGCCGAGGTGGCCGTGATCGGGGTGCCCAACGAGAAGTGGGGCGAGACGATCAAGGCGCTCGTCGTGCTCGCGCCGGGGGAGCAGGCCAACGAGGTCGAGCTGATCGCCTGGTGCAAGGACAAGGCGGCCGGCTACAAGGCGCCGACCTCGATCGAGTTCCGCGACGAGCTTGCTCGTACGGCGACGGGCAAGCTGCAGAAGTTCAAGCTGCGCCAGCCCTACTGGGACGGGCAGGCGCGACAGGTCAACTGACGGGGGCGCTTGGGCCCCCGCCAGCCGAGCACCGTCAGTCGCGGTCGCCCGAGGCGCCGAGGCAGGCGCTGTCGAAGTGGGCCACGATGTAGTCCCAGGTCGACTTCGCCTCGTCGAGGGTGAAGTAGGGCTCACCCCGCGTGCACCAGCTCCACAGGAGCGACCAGCTCCACGGGCTGTTCTGGCGCGTCGAGACCATGATCCGGTCGATGCCGTCGACATGGCACAGGCCGAAGCAGTGGCCGAGCTCGTGGATGGGCACGTACTTCCAGATCTGGTCGGGGAAGTTGTCGATGAACGTCGCCCCCGACGCGTTGTGCCTGGCCTGGCAGCTGCTCGCCTCGAGGCTCGAGGCGAGCCCGCGCAGCGTGTCGGTGTAGCGGAACACCCCGACCACGACGGGGTGGCACAGCTCCGACTTCGCTGCGCGCTCCGCCTGGTCGATCGACGGTGGCGTCTGTGCCGCCGCGTTCGAGCGATCGGTCCGGCCGATCGTGTCCACCAGGAAGCGGACCAGCGACGGGCTGGCCGTGCCGGTGTCGAACCCGTTGTGCACGATGTCGTCGGCGCGCGTGACCTCCGTGGTGTCCTGTTCCCAGTCGAGGATCAGGCCCAACTGGCGGCCCTTGTCCTCGGCCGCGTCCAGCTTGGTCTCCAGGACGCCGTCGCGCATCGCGAGCACGATGAACTTCGGACCCTGGGCACCACGCGAGCTGAGGTAGGTGTCGAGCTCGTCCTCGGAGATCGGGTTGTCGAGCTCACCACCACCTCCGCCGCCCACGACCACGCCCTTCTTGAGGGTCTTGTAGCGCTTGCGGTTCCAGAAGCCCTGTGGGTAGTCGAAGCCGCACAGCTCCTTGAGGTTGATGTCACCGTTCTCGTGGAGCACGACGAGGTTCGGCACCGCCGGCTCCTCGGGAGACGGGGTCTCCGAGTCGAGCACCGTGCGGTGCGCCGTACCTGTGAGCCTGAGGCCGAAGGAGCCGTGGTCGAGCCGGATGGCCTCGCCGATTTGCGTGCGGGCCTCTCCCTTGTAGGCCGCGTCCAGGAGCCCGCGGACGTGGGACCGGAGGGCGCTCTTGTCGAACTCCCCACGAATGAAGTCGAAGGTGTCGCAGAGCAGGAAGATGCGGACGATGCCGATGATCCCGAGCACGACGCCCAGACCGATCTTGATCAGGCCGTCCAGGATGCGTCGCCAGTCGAGGGTGAAGATGCCGACGACGATGTCCCAGAGCCCCGAGAGGATGTTCTTGACCATGTCGACGACGGTCGCGACGAGCTTGCAGACCGTGCGCGTGATCCAGCGTCCGACGGTGACGAGCACCCACCGGATCACCTTGACCAGGACCCACACCAGCCAGCAGACCCAGCCTCGTGGGTCGTACCAGGGGTAGTCCTTGCACTTCTCCTGCTGCTGGTTCTCCCAGACCTCGACCGGCTGGGAGACCTCTTCCTCGATCCACTCGTCGATCTGTGTGCACACGAGCGCCATGACCGTTACTCCGTCCTTGACAGCGGGGGAGGGGTGGGTGTGTGGGTGCGCGGTTGGTAGCTGTCGAGCTGCCGGCCGAGCTGGACCAGGCGCAGGCGTGCGTGGCCGAGGCCGAGGCACTTGCCGACGACGGACATCGCGATGACCCAACCGAAGCCCCGGGCGAGGGTGCCCAGAGCCGTCCAGTCATCGCCGTGGCCGGAGAGGAGGTAGACCAGGAGAACGACGAGCGCGACGAGCGTGAAGACCGACCCGACCTCGCAGCCGCAGGCCGCCCGGTGTCGTCGCATCTCGGCACGGATGCGTGCGACCGCATCCTCCTCCGGCTCCCGAGATTCGCTCATACAGGAAGAGACCTGCACGGACCGATGCGTGATACTCCAGCCGGGGATCAGGGCGTCCTAGACTGCGCGCATGCCCATGGAGGTCAACTGACGTGTCGGCCGACCTGGCCGCGTTGCGCTCCTACCTCGCCCACCAGATCGCCGTGATGGGCACGGCCGGTGCGGGAGTCGCGGTCGATGCCGAGGAGTCCGTGCACGACCTGCGGGTGGCCGTCGCGCGAGTGCGCTCCGCGCTGCGCACGTTCGGACCAGCCTTGCCCGCCGACACGTCGCTCGAGCTCGCGCTGCGGCTCCAGCAGTGTGCCTCCTCGCTCGGCCCCGTCCGCGACCTCGAGGTCGTGGCCGAGCTGCTCGACACGGCGCCCGCGGGACCACTACGCGACCGTGAGCTCGAGTCGATCCGTGCGGAACTGGCGGCGCGGCTCGCGAGCACCCGCTCCGAGATCTCCGGGGTCGCCCACGGACGGCTCGTGGCCGACCTGGCGGCGTACGTCGAAGCGCTCGACACCCGCCCGGGAGACCTGCGGCCACTGGCCCGGCGGGCGGCGGAGCGTGCCGACAGGCGCTTCGACGCGGCCGGGCGCGACCCGATCGCCCTGCACCGCGCGCGGACGGCGGCCAAGCGCGCGAGGTATGCCGCGGAGGTCGCGGGGAAGCCGAAGCTGGCTCGCCGTCTCAAGCGCCGCACCGAGGGCCTCGGCATCCACCACGACTGCCACGTCGCGTCCGCGCGGCTGCTGTCGATCGAGGTGACGGCGGTCGAGGCCGAGGAACGCGATGCCATCCTGGCCTCCTTCGCGGCGCGTGCGGAGGACGGGCGGCTCACGGCGATCGGTTCGCTCTAGGCTTCGCCCATGCCCACGCTCTCCGAGATCGTCGATCTGCTCCACGGCTGGTATCCGCCGTCGACCGCCGACTCGTGGGACGCCGTCGGTCTCGTCGCCGGGGACCCGGCAGCTCCCGTCGCGAAGGTGATGTTCGCCGTCGACCCGACGCTCGATGTCGCGCAGGAGGCGGTCGAGTGGGGCGCCGACCTGTTGGTCGTGCACCACCCGCTCTTCCTGACGCCGGTCCACGGTTTCGCCGCGACCACCCCGAAGGGGCGGACGCTGCACACGCTGACGCAGGGTGGCTGCGCGCTGCTGACGGCGCACACCAACGCCGACCAGGCGGTCGGCGGGGTCTCGGAGGCGCTCGCGCTGGCGCTCGGGCTCAGCGATCTCACCCCGATCCGTCCGGCGCCCGGCCCGGCCCTCGACAAGGTCGTCACCTTCGTCCCGCACGAGCACGCCGAGTCGATGCGGGCCGCGCTGACCGCGGCCGGTGCGGGTGCGATCGGCGACTACGACTCCTGCACCTTCTCCACGCCCGGGGAGGGGCGGTTCCGGCCCCTCGACGGCGCGACGCCGGTGATCGGGTCGGTGGGCGGCCTCGAGGTCGTGCCCGAGACGCGGGTCGAATCGGTGCTGCCGAGGTCGCGCAGAGCCGCCGTCGTCCGCGCCCTCCTCGACGCGCATCCCTACGAGGAACCGGCCTTCGACCTGATCGAGCTGGCCGACCCACTCACTGCGGTGACCGGCACCGGCCGGATCGGCACCCTGCCCGAGATGTCGTTGCGGGCCTTCGCGGCATCGGTCGCCGAAGCACTGCCCGCCACGGCGCACGGCGTGCGGGTCGGAGGCGACCCCGACCGCGTCGTACGCCGCATCGCGGTCTGCGGAGGCGCAGGCGACTTCCTCCTCGACCAGCTGTCCGGGACGGACGTGGACGCCTATGTGACCAGCGACCTGCGACACCATCGCGCGGGCGAGTTCGTCGAGTCCGGCGGGCCCGCACTGGTCGATGTGGCGCACTGGGCGGCCGAGTGGACGTGGCTGCCGGTGGTGGAGGCGAAGCTCGTCGCGGCGATGGGCGATACGGTGAGCACTCGCGTCAGCACGCGCTGCACCGATCCCTGGCAGTTCCGCATCTGAGCAAGCCCGATCCGAGGAGTCCCACCGTCTTGAAGGCCGACCCGTCCGCCCAGCAGCAGCTCCTCGTCGTCCAGGAGCTGGACTCGCGCGCCGACCAGCTCCGTCACCAGCGGGCTTCGCTGCCCGAGATCGTTCGCATCACCGAGCTGGAGACCGGCCGCGGCGACGTGGACGACCGCCTGCGCGATGCGCGGATCGTCGTCGACGACCTGACGGTCGAGCAGAAGAAGGCCGACGCCGACGTGGAGCAGGTCAAGGTGCGGCGTACGCGCGATCGCGACCGCATGGACCAGGGGCTGATCACCAACCCCAAGGACCTCGAGCGCATGTCGCACGAGCTGGAGTCGCTCGAGCGGCGGATCTCCTCGCTGGAGGACAGCGAGCTCGAGGTGATGGAGAAGCTCGAGGAGGCGCAGAAGACCGCCGACACGCTCGCGGCGCAGCTGGCCGAGACCGACTCCCAGGTCGCCGAGCTGGCCGTCGTCCGCGATGCTCGGTGGGTCGAGATCGACGCTTCGCTGGCCGAGGCGGAGTCGGCCCGGGCAACCGCGGTCGAGGGCCTGCCCGAGGACCTGCTGGCGCTCTACGAGCGGTTGCGGGCCAAGAAGGGCGGCGTCGGCGCAGCCGCGCTCCGCGCGCGTCAGTGCGGCGGTTGCCAGCTCACCATCGATGCCGCCGAGATCGGTGTGATCAGGGCGAAGGCGGCCGACGAGGTCGTGCGCTGCGAGGAGTGCGAGCGGATCCTGGTCCGCACGTCCGAGTCCGGCATCTAGGCTACCGACGGGCGTTCAGCGTCCAGTAGTGCACGTAGAGCGAGCCCGAGTCCGCTGCGTGGCCGACCCCGATCTCGCGGCCGGTCATCAGGACGGCGCAGTGCTCGGGGGAGAGCTGCCACGCGCGGACCGCTGAGGCGGCCGTGGTCTGACCGGCGGCGATGATCTCCGCCACCAGGTTGGGATAGCCCGCATCCCGGGCGCGGGTGCTCGGGTCGGAGCCGTCGGGTGCGACGTGGCCGAAGAAGTCCTCCGCGGCCATCCGGGTCGCATAGCTCTGCGACAGCTGGTCCAGCAGCGGCACCCGGGTGACCGGACCGACGGCGGCATAGGCGGTCGTGCCGCAGATGGCGCCGGCGGCGCGGACGAGGTTGATCTGCCGGATCAGCTCGTCCGTCGGGTCGACCGACTTGGTCACTGGATCGACCAGCCCCAGGTCAGCGATCAGCAGCTGCGCGGCGCGCAGCAGGTCGGTGCGGTTCGCGTCGGCGTACCCACGATGCCGGTCGAGGCGGGACCCCGGCGCGTCGCACACGAGGTCGCCGCGGGTGCAGACGGTGGTGACCAGGGCGCGGTGCGTCCGGGGGATCCGCACCCTCCGCGCCACGGCGGGCGAGGCGGCGAGGATGCCGTGGTGGCGCACTGGGGCGGTGCCCACCTGGGTGCCGTCGCGGGCCGAACGGACCGGGTCGGAGATCAGCTCCACGGCACCGATCCGATCGGCGATCGCGGGAGGGGCCGACCGCAGGACCAGCCGGGCGACGAGCGCGCCCTGCGAGAAGCCGACGAGGGCGACCGCCTCGTCGGGACAGCTGTCGGCACGCGTCGTCAGCATGCCGACGGCTGCCTTCGCCGCGCTCCGCGCGCCCTTGGTGTACGGCGAACGCCACCCTCGACCGGTCGTGCGCAGCGTCCGACGACCGACCTTGGCCGGTCGCCAGGCCATCGCGAGCGATGCGCTCGAGACGTCCGAGGCGTCGTCGATGGCCTGCAGGGCGGCGGCGACCGTGCGCCCGGCCGGGTTGCTCGCAGTCGGCTCGCCGGAACCGCCGATTCCGAGGGTGAAGACCTGGGCGCACGACTCGGTCCGGGGCGCATCGGCGGACGCGGTGGCCGGGGTCGGGACGGTGCTCAGGGTCGCGGCAACGACCAGGGCAGCGAACGGGGGGACTCGCTTCACACGGGCGAGTATGGGGATCCGGGCCGGGAGCGCGCGGACAAATGCCGAATTTTGTTGCAGGTCAGATCTCGCGCACGACCACGTCGAGCTGGGTGCCGCGCGGTGTCGTCTCGCCAGTCTCGACGTGCCAGCCGAGAGCGCCGAGCGCCTTCGCGAGCGCCTGCGGAGTGCGCGGGTTGGCGCCGTCCTCCAGCAGGTCGCGCACGATCCGGCCCTTGGTGGCCTTGTTGAAGTGGCTCACGACCTTGCGGGTCCCCGCCACCTCGTGCAGCACGCGCACGGTGGCCACACGGATCGGGCTCGTCGCCGGAGGGCGCCAGAAGGCGGCGTACATCGTGGACCGCAGGTCGACCAGGAGGCCCGGTCCGACGGCTTCTTCGACGGCCTCGCCGAGGGACTCGCGCCAGAGGCCGGCGACCGGGCCCAGGCCGGGCAGGGACACGTCGCCGGACAGGCGGTAGGCGGGGATCCGGTCGCCGGGGCGGACGAGGCCGAAGACGGAGCTGGTGATGGCGACGCGGCCGGTCGCGCGCCGCTTCGCGGCGCTGGAGAGGGTGTCGAAGCCGAGGGCGTCGTAGAGGACTCCGGTGTAGACCGCGTCGGCGCGGGCGGTCGGCGAGGTGCGGAGGCGCGCGTTGAGGGCGACGAGGTCCGACTGGGTGCCGCCGAGGCCGAGGACGGCGGCCGCGTCCGGTTGCTCCGAGAGGGCGATCAGGGCGTCGAGGATCCGCTCGCGGGTGGCGGTGAGCACCGGCGAGGAGAGCGTCGCCGTCTCGAGCGAGCGGCCACGACGAGGGGAGGTCTTGCCCTCGCTGGGCGGCAGCAGGATCAGCACGCGCGCAAGAGTAGGCGTCGGCCTCCTCGCGCCCGGTGGCTAGGGTGCCGGTCATGGCCAGCTCTCGTGTGCTCACTGTCAGTTCGTCCGTCTCGGGCGACGTGCTCCGGACCGGCATCGACGCCATCCAGGCCGAGATGAAGGTGTCCGCCGAGTTCCCCGCGGCCGTCGAGAAGGCCGCCGCGGCTGCTGCCGCCAACCCGCGCCTGCCCGAGCTCGACCTGACCGACCTGCCGTTCGTCACCATCGACCCGGAGTCGTCGATGGACCTCGACCAGGCCATGTGTCTCGAGCGCGCGGGCGACGGCTTCGTGGTGCACTACGCGATCGCCGACCTCTCCGCGTTCATCACGCCCGGCGACGCGGTCGACGTCGAGGCCAACCGTCGCGGGGAGACCCTCTACGGCGCCGATTCGAAGATCCCGCTGCACCCCAAGGCGATCTCCGAGGACGCCGGCTCGCTGCTGCCCGACCAGGTCCGTCCCGCCCTGGTGTGGCGGATCAACGTCGACGCGACCGGCGAGGGCACCGACGTCACCGTCGAGCGCGCGCTCGTGAAGTCGCGCGCCAAGCTGTCGTACGCCGCCGTGCAGGCCGACCTCGACGCTGGCACCGCCGACGAGATGTTCACGATGCTGCGCGACCTCGGCGAGCTGCGGCTGGCCCGCGAGGCGGCCCGCGGCGGTGTCTCACTGCCGCTGCCCGAGCAGGAGATCGTGGACGAGGAGGGCACCTGGCACCTCGAGTTCCGCCAGATGCTGCCCGTCGAGAGCTGGAACGCGCAGATCTCCCTGCTGACCGGCTTCGGCGCTGCCTCGCTGATGGTCTACGCCCGCGTCGGACTGCTCCGCACCCTGCCGCCGGCCGACCCCCGCGACGTACAGCGCCTGCACCGCACGGCGCGCGCCCTGAAGATCGACTGGCCGGCCGAGGTGCTCTACCCCGACTTCATCCGCTCGCTCGACGTCTCGCTGCCCAACCACGCGGCGATGGTGGTCGCCTGCACCCGGCTGCTGCGGGGCAGCGGCTACATCGGCTTCAACGGCGAGCTGCCGGAGCAGGCGCAGCACTCGGCGCTGGCGTCGGAGTACGCGCACGTCACGGCACCGCTGCGCCGCCTCGTCGACCGCTACGCCCTCGAGATCTGCGTCGCGCTGTGCGCCGGCGAGGAGGTGCCCGACTGGGTGCTCGCCAAGCTGCCCGAGCTGCCCGACACCATGCGCGAGTCCGGTCGCCGGGCCAACCAGTACGAGAACGCCGTGCTCAACCTCGTCGAGGCGGCCGTCCTCGCGCCGCGGCTGGGGGAGTCGTTCGCCGGCGTCATCGTGGAGGCCGACGAGAAGGACGACAAGCGCGGCGACGTGACGATCCAGGACCCGGCCATCGAGGCCGTGGTCGCGGGCTCCGTCCCGCTGCCCGTCGGCCAGGACGTGACCGTGAAGCTCACCACCGCCGACGTGAAGACGCGCAAGGTGGAGTTCACGCTGGAGTGAGCTAGTGGTCCGAGTCGCTCAGCTGGTGGCTGGGCGGCACGAGCCGCCAGACGACCCAGCCGGCGACGGCAGCGAGGAGGGCGCTTGCTGCGCCCACGGTGGAGAACGCGCGGACGAAGGACTCGGCCGCGACCGGGAACCAGTCGGTACCGACAGCGCCCGCGACCGACTCGCGCACCGTTGCGCTGACGTCCGTGGGCAGGCCCGCGCGGTAGGTAGCCGCGGCCAGGCTGCCGAGGAAGGTGATGCCGATGACGGCACCGAGCTCGTAGGTGATCTCCTCGATCGCTGCGGCCGACCCAGCCTGGTCGTCGTTGGCCGATCCCATGATCAACGCGGAGGCGAGGCCGAGGGCCGCCGTGCCGAGCCCGGTGATCGCGAACGCGACCGCCATCAGCGGATAGCTCATGGGGAGTACGGCGATGGCCGCGAGCCCGAGGGCCAGGACGCCCAGTCCGCCGGTCAGGACGAGGCGCGGGCTCGTGCGCGCGGCCAGTGCCGGCGCGAAGGGCGTCGCGATCATCGCCCCTACGGCGAGTGGGAGCAGGGCAACCCCGGAGCGCAACGGACCCCAGCCGACCACGACCTGCAGCCACTGGCTGCCGACGAACAGGACCGCGATCATCGCGATGCTGCTGGCCAGCGCAGCGACGACCCCGGCCCGGAGCACGGGGCTGGCGAAGAGCCGCACGTCGAGCATCGGCGCCGGCTGGTGCAGGCTGCGCCGCACGAAGACGGCGACGGCGATCGCGCCGATCGCGACCAGGGCGAGCGTGATGTACGACGGGCCGTGCTTGCCGAGGTCCTTGACGGCGTACACGAGGAGAGCCGTGCCGCCACCCGACAGCAGCACGCCGAGCACGTCGATGCGACCGGGGCGGGCAGACCGGCTCTCCGGGAGCAGCCAGACGGCGCCGACGATTGCGAGCACCATCAGCGGCACGTTGAGGAGGAAGGCCGCATGCCAGCTGAAGGCTTCGAGGAGCGCGCCGCCGACGACGGGGCCGATGGCCGCGCCCGCGGCTGCGGTGGCGCCCCAGATGCTCAGGGCGAGGGCGCGTTGGCCGGCGTCGGGGAAGACGACCCGGATCAGGGACAGGGTCGAGGGCATGATCATCGCGCCGCCGACACCCAGCAGCGCGCGGATCGCGATCACCGATCCGGGGCTGTCGACCCACAGGACCGCCAGTGAGCCGACGGCGAACAGGGTGTAGCCGGCGACCAGCATGCGCTTGCGACCCCAGCGGTCCGCGAGGGACGTGATCGGGATCAGCAGGCCGGCCAGCACGAGGGCATAGACGTCGACGACCCACAGCTGCGAGACCGACGACAGGTGGAGGTCCTCGACCATCGCCGGCATCGCCACGTTGAGGACGGTCATGTCGATGACGACCACGAACAGGCTCGACGCGAGGACGGCCAGTGCCCACCAGGGGTGGGTCGAGCCCGGCGTCCTCGTGGAGCGGGACTGGACCGTCGTCATGACGCGTCCACGCCCTTGAGGAAGGTCGACAGCACGAGGTCGGCCAGCTCGCGCGGCGCGACGTCGCCCAGGCGCGAGGCCTCGCGACCGGCGACCAGCAGGCCGTAGACGGCATGGCAGATCCAGCGCGGTGGCACGTCGTCGCGCAGCACGCCGGCCCGCTGGCCGGCAGACCACAACGCGGCCTCGCGGGTGGTGAGCTGCTCGGTGCGCTCGTTGAGCGAGGCGTCGGCGAGGATCACGTGGTCGGTCAGGGTGAAGCCGAAGTCGTGGGCGTCCTGGACGAAGCCGCGCACGAGCTCGGAGATGGCCCGGGCAATCGCCTCGCGATCACCGGCGGCCGCCAGGTCCTCCGCGGATGCGGCGTCGAGCCGCTCCTGCCACCGGTCCAGGGAGCGGGTCCCGAGCTCGGTCAGCAGTGACTCGCGCGTCGGGAAGTGGCGGTGCAGGGTCGCGCGGCTGATGCCGCCGGCCTCCGCGATGGCGCCCATGGAGGCGGCTGGGTCGATGTTCAGCAGTCGCTGGGCAGCACCCAGGATCAGGTCACGCTTGGTCATGATGTCTTTCCGTCGAATGAGACAAAAGTGTCTCATTCGGAACAGTGAAGCATCAAGTCCGGCGCAGGCCCGGTGGCTGGACCCATCGACGCGCGGCGTCACAGCAACCACACTGGGTCGCGGCTGAGCAACGACGAGCTGAGGAGAGCACGAATGAGCACGGTGGTCACCGACGAGCAGATCCGACAGCCGGCCGAGACGACGACCGCGTGACACCGAGGACGGAGACCGTCGGCGTCGTCGGCGGGGGCATCGTCGGGCTGGCGATCGCTCGCGAGCTCACGCGCAGGTGGCCGGGCGCGAAGGTCGTGGTGCTCGAGAAGGAGGACCGGCTCGGTGCTCACCAGACGGGCCACAACTCCGGCGTCGTGCATGCCGGGATCTACTACAAGCCCGGCAGCCTCAAGGCCGAGCTGTGCACCCGTGGACGTCTGCTGCTCAAGGAGTTCTGCGCCGAGCGCGGTCTGGCCTACGAGGAGTGCGGCAAGCTCGTCGTCGCCGTCGACCCCAGCGAGCTGGCCCGGTTCGAGGCGTTGGAGAGGACTGCGGGGGAGAACGGTGTCCCCGGCCTGACCCGCGTCGAGGGTGCCGGCATCACCGACATCGAGCCCGCTGCCGCAGGGCTGGTCGCGCTCCACTCGCCGGCGACGGCGATCACGGACTATGTGGCCGTCGCTGCGGCGTACGGACAGGACATCGAGGCGGCGGGTGGCGAGGTGCTGTTGTCGACCGAGGTCACCGACATCGTTCGCGGCGTCGGCGGGATCGAGGTCACGACCAACCGTGGTCCGATGCGGTTCGACCGGCTCGTCGTGTGCGCCGGCCTCCACGCCGACCGGGTCTCCCGGCTGGCCGACGGTGCCGACGGTCCGCGGATCGTGCCGTTCCGGGGCGAGTACATGAGCGTCAAGCCGCCCAAGGCCGATCTGGTGCGCGGGATGATCTATCCGGTCCCGGATCCGCGCTATCCGTTCCTCGGTGTCCACTTCACGCGCCGCGTGACCGGCGGGCTCGAGGTCGGACCGAACGCGGTGCTCGGCCTGGCTCGCGAGGGCTACCGGCGCACCGACGCCCGCTGGGCCGACGTCCGCAGCATGGCGACCTGGCCGGGCACCTGGCGGATGGCCCGTCAGCACTGGCGCACGGGCATCGTCGAGCTGCGCGGCAGCCTCTCGGTCAAGACCTACATGAAGACCGCCAGTCGCTACGTCCCCGAGATCGGCCCCGCCGACGTGGTCCGGCTCGGTGCCGGCGTGCGTGCCCAGGCGGTCGATCGCGACGGCTCGCTGGTCGAGGACTTCCGCATCGGCCACCAGGACGGCATCACCACCGTGCGCAACGCCCCCTCGCCCGCAGCGACCTCCAGCCTCGCGATTGCGGCGTACGTCGCCGACCGCATCGAGCGCGAGGGCTGACCGCCGACGTGCGGTCCGGTCAGGCGGGATCGCTCGCCGCAAGTCGCGAGGCGCGTACGGCGACATAGAGCTCCGCCGCCTGCGCCGGGTCCGTCGTCGAGCGGCCGGTCAGCGCGTGGATCCGGCCGAGTCGGTGCAGCACCGTGTTCCGGTGGCAGTGGAGGCGCTGGGCCGTGGCGGTCGTCGAACCCGAGGTCGCGAACCACGCCTCCAGGGTGTCGATGAGGACCTGGCTGTCGCGCACCTCCGGGGCGAGCAGTCCGGCCAGCACCCCGTCGAGCAGCTCGGCAGCGAAGCCGGGCTGGGCGGCGACCAGGACGTCGAGCGGCGCCGAGCCGTAGGTGTGGGTCCCAGCGTCGGACTGGCCGATGCAGGCGATGGCGATGCGAGCCTGGTGTACGGCGGTGGGCGCGGCGGTGACCCCGGTGAACGGCCGGCTCACGCCGACGCGGGAGTGTGCCGTCGCGGCAAGCACCTCGTGTGCTCGCTCGATCCCGGCCGCGTCGCGACAGGCCAGCAGGCCGACCTCCTCGCCCTGCCAGGTCGTCCAGGCCGACGAGACCCCGACCCGGAGCAGCTGCTCGGCGACCTCGGGCAGCGGATCCTCCCCGGTGCTGAGGCGCTCGCCGCCGACCACGAGGTAGACCGCCCGGTCGGGCAGCCCGATCGCGCGCAGGATCGCGGGGACCTCGCCGGAGCTGGCGCTCCCGTCGAGGATGCTGAGCAGCACGACTCCGCGCGCCTGTTCGTCGCGACGCTCGCGCTCGTCGATGAAGTCGCGGTAGGCCTCGGCGGCAGCTCCCGAGAACGTGTCGATCAGGCCCCAGAGCCGCGTCGAGAACAGCAGCAGCTCGTCGGTGCGGTTGACGCCCACGGCCCGGGCCTGCATCTCGTCCCACAGCTGGAGGCCGGCGAGGCGGTAGGCGTGGAGCAGGCTGACCATCGGAATGCCGAACTCCGCCTTGACCCGACCCGCGCGCCGGGGAGCGTCGAGCGAGATCTCCTCGCCGGAGAGTGCGTCGAGCAGGGCGGCGATGTTCTCCTCCACGATCGAGTGCAGGACGTCGCGAGGCAGGGCAGTCTCGACGTACGCGTCCTCGCCGCCGACGATCTGGTCGATCACGGTCTCGGTGATCGAGTCGACGGCCCGGTGCAGCTCGGGGCACAGGCCGGTGAGGGCGGGCACGGCGTGGAGTGCGGTGCGTGCGCGGACCGGGTCGATCGACATGGACGCAGGCTAGGCCCGATTGTGCCCGTGCACAACGGATCCCGCTGATCAGCAGTCGACTGCCCATGGACGCAGGGCCACCGAACAATGAGACTGGGGTCACAACGCCCCAGTCCGACCTCGAGGAGCTCCCATGACGATCACCGACCAGGCGCCCAGCGCGCCCCTCGTCCCGGACGAGGCCGCGCGACGCGCCCTGGACGCGACGATCACCACGCTCCGGGCGGGCGAGCAGACCTGGGCCGGAATGAGCATCGCCCAGCGGATCGCGCTGCTCGGGAAGGTTCACGCGTCGGTCGCGGCGCAGTCGGAGCAGTGGGTCGCGGCAGCGGTGCGTGCGAAGAACCTCGACCCCGACTCACCGCTCGTCGGTGAGGAATGGCTCTCCGGCCCCTACTGCACGCTGACCGCCCTCATGGTGCTTCCGCACACACTGGCCGCTGTGGCGGCCGGTGAGAGTCCGGTCGCGGCGAAGAAACTCGGCGTCGCCCCCGGCAACCGGGTGACCGTCCCGGTGCTGCCGAACAACGCCTTCGAATACCTCCTGCTGCACGGCTTCAGCGCCGACGTGTGGATGAAGCCCGGAGTCAGCGAGGCCGACGTGCGTGCCAACGCCGGCCTGGGCGCACTGACCCCGAAGAGCACGGGCGGTGTCGGCCTCGTCCTGGGTGCCGGCAACATCAGCTCCATCGCGCCGCTCGACGTGCTCTACGAGCTGGTCGCCAACAACCGCGTCGTCCTGCTCAAGCTCAACCCGACCATGAACGAGCTGCTGCCGGTCTACACCGCCGCCTTCGCCCCGCTCATCGAGCTGGGCGTCCTCGCCATCGTCACCGGCGCCGGCGACGTGGGCAGCTACCTCGCCCACCACCGCGACATCGCACACGTCCACATCACCGGCAGCGCCATCACCCACGACGTCATCGTCTGGGGCCTCGGTCCCGACGGTGTCGCGCGTCGTACGGCGGGCACGCCGGTCCTCGAGAAGCCGATCACGTCCGAGCTCGGCGGGGTCTCGCCGATCATCGTGGTGCCGGGCAAGTGGTCGAAGGCCGACCTGAGGTTCCAGGCCCAGCACGTCGCCACCCAGCGTCTGCACAACGGCGGCTACAACTGCGTGGCCGGGCAGGTCGTCGTGCTCAGCAAGCAGTGGCCCCAGCGCGAGGAGTTCGTCGCCGAGCTCCGCACGGCGATGGCGGCTGCGCCCGAGCGGGTCCCGTGGTACCCGGGCAGCGACAGCCGGGTGAGCGCCGCGTCTGCGGCGTACGACACGGCCGATCGCCTGGGCAAGGGTGGCGGACGGCTGCTCATCGACACGCGCCACGGTGCCTCGGCCTCCGCGATGGAGACGACGGAGTACTTCTCGCCGGTGCTCGGGATCGTCGAGGTCCCCGGCACGGGCCAGGCGTTCCTCGACGCCGCCGTCGACTATGCCAACGCCTCGCTCGTCGGCACGCTCGGCGCCAACGTCATCGTCGCGCCGGCCACGCTCCGCAAGCTCGGCGCGGGCTTCGACGAGACGCTCGCCCGGCTCGAGTACGGCACCATCGCCGTCAACGCCTGGACGGCGGTCGGGTTCCTCACCGCTGGAGCGCCGTGGGGTGCCTTTCCGGGCCACACGATCGGTGACGTGCAGAGCGGGATCGGGATCGTGCACAACGCCTTCCTGCTCAGCGACACCGAACGGACCGTCGTGCGCGGGCCGTTCCGGCCGTTCCCGCGCTCCTTCGTGGGCGGCGAGTTCTCGCTGGCGCCGAAGCCGCCGTGGTTCGTGTCGGCGCGCAGCGCTCGCCGTACCGGACAGCTGCTGACCCGCTTCGCCGCCAAGCCGTCCTGGTTCAAGCTGCCGGGGATCTTCGCATCCGCCTTCCGCGCCTGACTCCGCCCACCGTCACCAAGGACCCGTCATGACCACCTCCACTGCAAGCGCGCGCGAAACCTTCGACTATGTCGTCGTGGGAGCGGGCGCGTCCGGCGCCGCGCTCGCTGCGCGCCTCAGCGACGACCCGACGATCAGCGTGCTCGTGCTCGAGGCGGGCGGCCCGGACAAGAAGCAGGAGGTCCGCATCCCCGCGGCCTTCTCCAAGCTGTTCAAGACTCCACTCGACTGGGACTACGCGACCGAGCCGCAGGAGCACCTGTCAGGCCGCAGCATCTTCTGGCCACGCGGCAAGATGCTCGGCGGCTCGACCTCGCTCAACGCGATGATGTGGGTGCGCGGCTACGCCGCCGACTACGACGGCTGGGCGGAGGCCGCCGGCCCCGAGTGGTCCTACGAGTCGCTGCTGCCCTACTTCCGCCGAGTCGAGCGGGTCGAGGGAAACACCGACCCCGACCAGGGCTCCGGGGGAGCGGTGCACATCGAGCACCAGCGCAGCCCGCGCTCGCACACGACCACGTTCCTCACCGCCGTCAAGCAGGCAGGGTACGCCGTCGAGTCACCCAACAGCGCACAGCCCGACGGCTTCAGCGAGACCATGGTCAGCCAGAAGCGCGGCAAGCGGTGCAGCACCGCCGACGCCTACCTGAAGCCGAACAAGGGACGCACCAACCTGACCGTGCGGACCGATGCGCAGGCCGCTCGGGTGATCTTCGAGGACACCAGGGCGGTCGGGCTGGAGTACATACTGGCCGGTGCCACCCAGCAGGTCTTCGTCAACCACGAGGTCGTCCTGTCCGGTGGCGCGATCAACACCCCGCAGCTGCTGCTGCTCTCGGGGGTCGGGCCGAAGGCCGATCTCGCCGCTCTCGGCATCGACGTCGTGGTCGACGCACCCGAGGTCGGCGCGAACCTCCAGGACCACCTGATCGCGGCACTGATCATCGAGTCGGACGAGGACACGCTGTTCGCCGCCGAGAAGCCCGCCCAGATCGTCAACTTCCTGGCCCGTGGCCGCGGCATGCTCACCTCCAACGTCGGCGAGGCCTATGGCTTCGTGCGCA
>JBDSPC010000401.1:0-20578 GCA_039914485.1 Nocardioides sp. | reverse complement strand
ACGCGGGTGCTGGATGCAGCGGCTCCCGCGTGGTCAGGGCTGCTGGGCGCCACGGTCACCGAGCTGGGCGCGACCGAGGGCTGGCGCCGCGGTCGCCGCGGCGACGGCATCCTTCTCGACCGGGTCGAGGAATCGGTTCTGGTCCCGTCGGAGGTGCCTAGCCCGCGATGCGTCGACGGTGTCGACCTGACGGTGCTGGACGCGGGCTGGTCGATGCGTGAGCTCGCCGCTGCGACGACTGCGTGGGTCGCCAAGACTCCTGCCCAGGTCGAGGTCCTGGTCACCCGCCCGCACGGATTGGCGCTGAGTCAGACCGAGGCAGCGTTGGCGAACCTCGAGGACCAGCTCGCCGCCGACCGGGTCGTCGTCGTGGTCATGGGAGCCAGCCGCTGGAGCGAGCGCGAGTTCGCGACCGCCGGACGTCTGCTACGCACCGCCCACCAGCAGGAGGCCGTGCTGTTCGCGCCGCTCCTGCCTGCCAAGGCACTGCCGGGTCTGGGACCAGACCCGCTGCCCAAGCAGCTCACACCCCCCTCCCAGCGCCTGCTGGAGCGGATCACCACCATCACCGGCCCGCTCGCGGCGAACCGGACCTGAAAGAAGGACGGACAGAATGTTCATCGAAGCCATCTCCGAGGTCACCATCCAGATGGTGACGCTTACCGGCGCTATCCAGGCAGAGGGCGTTGGCAACGTGTGCGCCGCGCCGCCCGCCGGTGTCGAGCCGTACGTGAAGGACATTCTTGGGTGGGTGAAGTACGGCGTCATCGCGATCATCATCGGCGCCGGATTCGCCTCCATCGGAGCAATGATCGTGGGCAAGATGGGCTCGATGGGACGCGCCGCACAGGTCGGCGCCTCCGGCCTGTTCTGGAGCGTCCTTGGTGCGGTCGCGTTCGTCGTGATCTACGGCGTCTTGAACGGCATCGTCGGGAACGGTTGCTGACCATGCTCAAGATGCCGCGGTTCACCTTCGAGACTGCCGTCATCGACCCGCAGACTGAGTGGACCCGACGCCGGCTGCAGATCCTGCTCGGCGGCGGGGTGGCCGTCGTGCTCGCGGTTCTCGCAGGCGGGGTGTGGTCGGTGGCCAGCATCGTGACCGGTGGGTCGGACGCCGTCGACAGCTCGAACGGGGCCGTGCAGTCCGCTCAAGACCGGTTGGCCAGCCAGCAACTCCCTGACGCGCCGCTGGAGGCCGCACAGCCCGGCAGCCTGTCGTCGGGGGAAACCGGCACGCTGGAAATTCCGGCACCGACCCAGGTGGGGGAGGTGGGCGTCGCGACCGGCTTCCCGCACACTCCGGAAGGTGCGTTGGCCCAGCTCGCCGCGATCGACTCGACCGCCTTGGCCTCCGCGTCGGTGCGCGTGGCCCAGGACGTCATCGCGCACTGGGCCGCCCCGGGAGGTCCGAGCGCCGAGAGCTGGACGGGGGTCCAGGCGATGGCCGCGCTCCTGGAGTCGGCCGGCATGTCCTCGGACGCACGAAACGGCATCACGATCGCTGTGGAGCCGAAGATGGGCTACATCAAGGGCACGGTGGGCGACGACTTCGTCGTTCCGTGCATCGACTTCATCGTCACCGCCACGATCACCACCAACGGCGCCGCTGCGGGCCAACCACAGCAGGTCGCGGCCGCCGACTGCCAGCGAATGGTGTGGCAGGACGGTCGGTGGGTGATCGGACCAGGTGAGGAGCCGGCTCCGGCGCCGTCGCTGTGGCCCGGCTCTCAGGCCTCCTTCGACGCCGGGTATCAGTGGCTGGAGGTGCCCCAATCATGAACGAGCCCATGATGACTCAGGCACTCGCGAGCACGGTCACGCACGTGGCCCCCATGTTCACCCTCAACCCCTTGAAATGGCTTGGCGGCAAGGCCAAGGAGACGTTGGCTGACGGGTTCACCTCAATGATGATGGGCCTGTGGTCGGCCGCCATGTGGCTCCTGCAGACCGCCTTCAACCTGATCGACGACTTCATCCCCAACGTCCAAGACCCTGACCTGGGGAAGTTGTACTCGGTCACCTTGTGGATCTCGCTCGCCATCGCGCTGGTGATCGCGTTCGGCCAGATCGGCTTGGCGGTGCTGCGACAAGACGGACGGGGCTTCGGCACGCTCGCGGCGGGCCTGGTCCAGTACGGCCTCGTGGTGGCGTGCTGGGTCGGGATCTGCGCCGGATTGATCGCTGCCTGCTCGGGGCTGTCCGAGGCAATCTTGAAGACGCTGCTCGGTGTGGACAGCTTCTCCGGCTACGCCGCCGGCGATGGGTTCGTCGACACGGTGTCGGGCACCGTCCAGGCAGCCACGCTGGGGGTGTGTGCACTGTTCGTGGCCATCCCCGCGGCCTTCGGCAACATCATCATCATGTTGGTGCGTTCCACCGCTCTGCTGGTTCTGACCGCGACGCTGCCCATCACCGCGGCGGGTGCGATGTCTGAGGGATCCAAGTCGTGGATGTGGAAGACGATCCGCTGGTTTCTGGCGTGCTGCCTGATGGATCCAATGCTGGCCCTGGTGCTCGGGATCGGGACCCAGTTCGCGTGGGCGGGCATGCCGGATGGCGCAGCCGCCGACGGCTCCTCAAGCGCCGAGAACATCGGCATGTCGGTGGTCGGGTCACTGATCTTGCTGGTGGCCTGCTTCATGCCCATGGTGTTGTTCCGGTTGCTGGCCTTCGTCGACCCCGGCACGGCCTCGGGTGCATCGTTTCGTTCGACGATGAACGCCAACGGCGGTGTGGCTGGCTTGTTGCGTGGCAAGGGTGGGCAGGCCAGCGGTGCTGTCGCGGGTTCGGGGGCAGCCAGCGAGACGGCATCCGATGGGCGCACCACCGCCGAGGGCGGCGCCGAGGCCGAGACCGCCACGAGGTGGCAGACCTCCAAGATCGGCAAGCTTGGCGGTGCTGTCGCGGCGGGCATGGAGAGGACCGGGAAGGTCGCGCAGGCCGGTGCCGGGATGGGGGTCGACGTGCTCGGCCAGTCCGGCATCGGCAGCCAGGGCTACTACGACACCAGCCACGCCCCGAGGGGTGGCCAAGCCCGCAGGCCCGGCCCTCAGGGTGCGCAGTCGCGCCGCCACGAGCGGGGTGTCGCGCATGACCCCCCGCCGGAGGATCAGGCAGCTGTCGACGAAAGAGAGGTCCACGTATGAGCGTCTACGGAGCATCGGCGACCCGGGACCGTGAGGCCTGGCTCTTCGGCCTCACTGGCCCCCAATTCTTTATGGTTCTCGCCGCAGGTTTCCCCACCTGGATGGCGATGGCGGCGGGGCAGTGGCTCGCCCTGGTGTTGCTGGTCCCGCTGTGGGCGCTGGCCGGGCTGTTGATCTGCCTCCCGGTGCGCGGCTGGTCTGCCTTCCAGTGGATCGGGGTGCTGGTCCGACACTTGGCCGGCGCAGCCTTCGGTTGGTCACGGTTCCAGTCCCAGGCAGCCGCCGGCGACCTCGATCTCGGCGACCCAAATGACGCTGGAGGGAACGCTGAGGATGAAGGGGACGCAGGCGAGGCGGACCTGCCCGGCATTCTGGCCAGCATCCAGATCCACGACGGCCCGCCGATGACCGGACAAACCGGCCGGCCGGCCATCATCCAGGACCACGCGGCCCGGACGTGGGCGGCGACCGCGCGCATCGTCCACCCGGGTATCGGGATGAGCGACGATGCGGACCGGTTCCGTATGGGTGCCGGGTTGACCGAGCTGATGGAAGCTGCGACCGCAGGCAACCAGATCGACCTGGTCGTGGTGCAGGTGCGCACCGTCCCCGACGATGGCACCGAGCGTGAGGAGTGGGTGCGTCACAATGCTCGCCCCGACGAGCCGGAAGTCTCGGCACAGGTCAACGCCCAACTGGAGGCAATGACCGCCGGCGCGGCAGTTCGACGCGAAGCGTTCGTGACCGTGGTGGTTCGTGAGGACGTCATCAACAAGGACGCCAAGCGCGCCGGACGTGGCGTGACCGGCCGCGCCCGCATCCTGTACTCGGTGCTAGCCGAGGTCGAGGCGCGGCTGACCGGTTCGATCGGCTGTACCCGGGTGAACTGGCTCGACACGTCCGAGCTCGCCGCGGCGATCCGCACCGGATTCGAGCCGGGCGATGCGCCCGCGCTCGCCGACGCGGCGATCCACCACGGCGATGACCCGTCGATCCCGGCCGGTGTCCCGGTCGCGGCCGCAGGCCCGACCAACGCCTCGACCGCATTGCGTTCCTACCGGCATGGCGAGTGGGAGTCGGTCTCCTCCACCATCCTGCTGCCCCGCAAGGGTGCCCGGATGGGTGCGCTGGCGCGGGTGCTGGTGCCGTCCCAGCCCGGTGAGCGACGCGCGCTGACAGTGTTCTACCGGCCGGTGTCACAGCAGTCCGCGGACCGGTCCACCGGACGGGCGCAGATGTCGGCGGTGATGGCCGGGACACTTCGTGAGAAGGCCGGCAAGGTCGAACGGGCCAAGGACCGCCAGTCGGTCGGCAAGCTGCATGAACGCGACGAGAAGCTCGAGATGGGACGCTCGCTGGTCAAGGTGTCCTCTGCGGTCTCGATCACGGTGCCGTCCGCGTGGAACGTGCAGGACTTCGGGCGCCGTCTCGATGCGTCGATCCGGATCAGCGGCTTCACTCCGCTCCCTCTGGACGGGGCACACGACGCGGCCTTCGCCGTGTCCGCGATCCCGTTGGGAGCAGGTCTGCCGAAGAAGCGTCGCTAACCCGAGAGCGCCGCGATTCCAGCACGGCCTGAAACAGCCCGACCTGGAACTACACGGGCTCCGGGTGTCCGATCTGGCGGCCGGGCTGTTGCTTCTCCAGACAGTGGACCACACCGGTCCCGTCGAAGGGAATGCCCTGTCATGTCTGTGCGATCGAGGAATCGTCCGGCCCTGAATCGTCGGGCCTTGGGCGTGCGCAGGTCGAGCCACCCGATGGGGGAGTTGTGAGCATCGCTGTGAGGATGGCGACGACCCGGACCCGCTCGCGCGGTGGTACCAAGAAGGTGCGGCCGGCGTCGCGGACGATCGATGACCTGCTCTCGGACTTCGGGACGACGATGCCGCGCAAGGTGGCCCCGGCGGCGATGCCCCAGACCGAGAAGTTGTTCCCGGGTTCGGTCAAGCACAACGGTGTGCGGCGGATGGGCCACGGCTGGTCTGCCACGCTGCCCCCGCTGGCTGGCTACCAGATGACTTCGGAGGAGACCCCGGTCCTGTGGCCGCTGATCTCCGGCGACGGCCTGCCGCCGTGGGGTGCGGAGCTGGGGTACGACGTGCTCTCGGGCGGCAAGTTCTACTGCGACCCGATGGGCTGGGTACTCGACGACTCGATCCCGGTCACCAACCCCAACATCTTCATCTTCGGCAAGCCAGGGCGTGGAAAGTCCGCAACCGTCAAGGCGTTCATGCTCCGGATGATCCGCTACGGCTACAGGTCCCTGGTGCTCGGCGACGTCAAGGACGAATACGAGGACCTGGCGCGGTTCCTGGGCGTCGACCCGTTCCGCATCGGCCCGGGCCTTGCCGGTCGGATCAACCCCCTCGACTTCGGCCCACTCGGGATGGACTGGGACAAGCAGACCCGTCAGGAGCAGCACCGCCGAACCACCGTGATCTTCAACCGCTGGCTGTACTTGATCCGGGGCCTGATCGGCTCCCAGGGGGTGACGTTCACCCCGACCGAGGAACGGGTGATCAACAAGGTGCTGCGTCACCTCACCGGCTGGTCGACCGGGGCATCCCGGCTCAAACCGGTGACCATCCCCCAGGTATGGGCGGCACTGGACTCACCCACCGACGACCTAGTCGCGGATTGCCGCTACTCCTCCCGGCAAGACTTCTACGACGGCACACGTCCGCTGCGCGACGCCCTGGGTGCGCTGTGCGAGGGATCGCTGCAGGGCATGTTCGACACCGAGTCCACCTACCGCCCCGACTGGCGAGCACCGATCCAGACGCTGTCGCTGCGCTCGCTGCACGAGACCGGCAACAAGGTCGCCGTCGGCATCGCGCTGATGTGCCTCAACTCATGGGGACAGGGGATGCGCGAGACCGCCTCCGCGGGCGATCGCCGGATCGTGCTGCGGGACGAGGCGTGGCTGCAGACCCGACTTTCGCTGGACGCGGTGATGGCGTTGGACGCCAACCTGCGGCTCTCACGCACCGAGGGCGACATCCAAATCGTCACCTACCACAAACCGTCCGACCCGCTCTCGGCCGGCGATCAGGGCAGCCAGGCCGCCCAGATCGCCAAGGACCTGCTCAACCTCTCCGACATCCGAATCCTGATGGGCCAAGACGAGTCGGTCGCCGACGAACTCGGCCGGCTGATGGGGCTCTCGGAGATGCAGCAGGGCGTGATCACCAACTGGGCGATGCAGGAGAAAGGCCGCGCCCTGTGGATGGTCGGCGACCAGCGATACAAGGTGCAGACACTGCTCACGCCGCTCGAAAGGCGGCTCACCTACACCAACGACGCGATCGACGCAGCAGGTCAGAAGTTCGCATGAAAATTGACGGTTCGGTGCGAACTTGCATCTTCTCGGCGCACGACTGAGGAGGTCGTAGTCGTGAAGAAGTGCATCCTGCTCGCTCTTCCGCTGGTGCTGATCTGCCCGCTCATACTGCTTGTGCTGGGCATGGGGAACGCGAGCATTGAGGCGGTCCGGGCCGCCTGCGCCATCACCAATGCGAACCCGAGCACGGGCGCGTCGTTCGGGACGATACCCACGCCTGAGCGAGTCACGGCCACCGCTGACCTCGGGGTGATGCCGGACAACATCACCGCGGCACCCGGTGGACCGGTCAACGGCGAGGTCGTGATCGCCAATGCGAACATCAAGCTGCCCTCCGACGCGACCCCCGGCATCCGCGCCCTGGCCGCAGCGACACCCGACTTCATCACACTCAACGAGGTCGGCGACGTTCCGCTTCCTCAGATGGAAGCAGCGGCACCGGGCTACGGGGCATACCGCGATCCTTCGGTGGACAACACCGAAGGCGGGGCCTCCCAGTCGCTCAACAACGTCGTCATGTGGAGAACCGATACCTGGACCTGGCGAGCCGGTGGCCGGATCAAGATCGTCGACAACGACCAGGGGTACATCCACGGCCATCAGTTTCTGTGGGATCGCTACGCCACGTGGTCCGTGTTCAGCCGCGGTGACGGCGCAGTCGTGTCGGTCATCGCCACCCACCACATGACGAATGTATACAAGAGCCCTCAGCAATGGGGAAACCCGCCGATGAACCGGGCCGAACAGTACGACCTCGGCATGGACTACTTGATCCAGCTCGCCGACATCCTCCGCTCCTACGGACCGGTGTTCGTGGGCGGCGACATGAACTCCCACGAAGGTGATGGCCCTGCCGCGGCAGCCACCCGGATGACCGCCGCCGACTTCCAGCACACCAAAGACTCTGGAGTCATCTACAACTTCTACGCAGCCCCGGTGGCCGTGACGCAGACGTGGCAGATGAGCGCGGCCGCGGTGCACTCAGATCACCCCGCCCTGTTCACCCGGATGGCCATGAACGGCGCCGGCCCCAGCGCCGCATCCACCTCCAGACCCGAGGGGTGCCTGCCATGCCCGACCACATTGACCAACGTGTCGATGTTGCTGCCAAACGCGACCGGCCCCGGAACGGTGAGCGATGCAGGCGTCGCGGCAGCGGCCGCACACCAGGCAGGCTTCCGCGGGGAAGACTTGGTCACCGCGGTGGCCATCGCCCGCGTGGAGTCCACATGGAACCCACGCGCGAAGAACGGAAACCACTTCGGGTTGTGGCAGATCGCCAAGAAGCACCAGGGCAAGGTGCCCGGCTGGAACGAGCCCGACGACATCTACGACCCCCTCCTGAACGCGCAGTACGCGTTCGCGCTCTACTCCGCACGGCCCGGTGCGGCTGAGGCCAAGTTCGCCGACTGGATCCCCTACGAGAAGACCGACTACCGCCAGTACCTCGACGTCGCCCGCCAAGCGGTTGCCGCCACGAACGGGGACGCCACCACGAACGTGGCAGACACCGGCTGCACCACCTCGACGCTGACGATCGCCACCGAGCTCTCAGCCGAGCTCAGGGCCCGCGTCGAGGCCATGATGAAGACCCCGAACGGCCTGTGCAGCTTGTCGTGGACCTCTGGCGCGCCGTGCACCTACGACAACCAATGCCCCAAGGTGGTCGACGCCCTCTACGGAGGACCCGGAGTCGGCCGGGGACACGGTGACGGGCAGGACGTCGCCCAGGGCATCATCAACGCCGGACTGGCCCAGTCCCACGGCACCGGGCTCGACCCCTTGCCGCCCGTGGGAGCCGTGGTGTCCTACAACACCGGCAACGGCGTTGGCCACGTGGCGATCTACGTCGGGGGAGGCAAGATCTTCGGCAACGACTACGGATGTAGCGCGAACGGCGTCTACGGCTGCGTCGGGTTCGCCGACGTCCACACGCCGGGCGGCTCAGTGACCTGGGCCTTGCCCCAAGCGGTGTTCGACCTCGGCGGAAGACCTACGGTGGCGTCCTGACGCGCAACCGGTGAGGCGATCAGCCCAGAGGGTCTCCGAGGTCGGTCGCGCTCGTGTGTCCGATCGCCGCCGCTCTGGGTTGCCTTTCCAAGCATGGACGTACGCATCGGCACCACACTGGACGGGCAGGCGACCGGGTTCGACACCCGCAGTGCCTGTCCGCTGCTGTTGGTCGGGGACGTCGGCCGAGGCAAGACAACGACCGCGCGCTACTTGACCCGCTGGTGGTTGGCGAGCACCGCGCGGCATGCGCACGTGTACGCCGAAGCACCCAGCGAATGGGCAGACCTGTGCGGCAAGCCCGAGCACCCAGACCAGCTGGAGCAGGCGATCGGCCGCGGCTGCCGACCGGGGACCTGCTTGGTCGTGGTCGACGACATGGACGTGATCGGCGGCGACCGGCTCTCCTGGTTGCCGTTGGGAACGTGCGGAACGATCCTGACCTCTTACGGCAATGGCCTCGCCGGCCGGCCGCTGCTGCTCGGCATTGACTTCCGCTGCCTGGGCCTGGTCCGACCCGCCCACGCGGACTCTGCGGACCCCGTCGAGGCCGCCGTGCTCCATGGGCAGGGTCGCCTGGACTGGCCGTACGGCACGATCGCGGTCATTCCCGATCAGCGGGGGCAGATGGACTTCCCGTGTCACCGCTGGGAGGCGCCGGCCGGTCGCACGAGGGCGGTGCCGCGATGAGCATGGAGCGCTCCCGGCGCGACCGGTTCAGCAACGTTGCACCGACGGCGCAGGAGTTCAAGGTGGCCGTGCTCCTGGCCGGCCTCTTCTTCTTCCTGATCACTCCGCTGGTCGTCCAGGGCATCGTCGCCTGGACCATCTCAGGCGACTTCGCGTTGCCGAACGGGCACCTCCTGGACGCCTATAGCGGGCTGCTGCACGGCCACTTCGGTGCGGGCCTACGACGTGGCGTCGCCAACGCCTTGCCGTCGGACGCGGTGATGTGGGTCCTCACGGTCGTCGGCGAGGTGCTGACGGTCGGTGCTGCGGGCGTCGTCGGCACGTGGATGCGCGACCGGACCGGCGCCAGTTCCCGGCACGGCCTGGCCACCCCGACGCAGGCAGCGGAGGCGCTCGGCGTGCCGCGATTGCGCAATAGCGCCGAGGTGATCCGCCCGGACCTGTACGCCCGCTCCGGACGCCGCGGTCGCATGGGCAGCAAGTAGCCGACCCCACCAACCGAGAACGAAAGGAAAGCACGATGGTCAGTGGCCTCAAGCATGTGAACCCGCAGGAGGTGGGCTGGCGGCTCGGCCGGGCCGGACGCAGCGGCCCCGAGTTGTGGGTGCCGTTCGACCGGACTACCTGCGTCATCGGCCCCCAGGGCTCCGGCAAGACCCTGGACCTCCTGGTGCCCGCGCTACTCGAGGCTCCCGGTGGAGCGCTGGTGACTCTGACCAAACCCGAGGACCTGTTCCTTACCCTGGAGGCACGCCAGGGTGGTCGGGGCGGCGGCCGACCGGTCGCGGTCCTCGACCCGTTCAACGCCGCCCCCGGCACTCCGGAACTGGTGTGGGACACGATCGCGGGCTGCGAGGACGCGATGTTCGCCGAACGGCGGGCCAAGGCGTTTGCGAACGGAACCATCAAAGGGGCCACCGCCCAGTCTTCCGATCAGGCCGCCCGGTTTTACGCCGGAGAGTGCGCGAAGGTCCTGCAGGCCTACTTCCACGCCGCTGCGATCGCCCGCGTCGGACTGGAGGAGGTGCTGATGTGGGTCTCCAGCCCGCGGGAGTACCCCCAGGCAGAAGAGATACTGCGCACCCACCCGGAGGCGGAGCCGCTGTGGGACGGCCTGCTGCGTGGCGCCCTCTACGGCGACGAACGCACGGCGGGAAACACGATCACCACGGTCCAGCAGTCCATGGCGCTGTTCTTCCAACGCTCGATCAGAGAGCGTTGCGTCCCCTCCGCGACGCGTCCGGCCACCGACATCGAGGCCCTGATCGAGGCGGGAGGCACGATCTACCTGCTGGGCCGCGACGACCCGTACGCCAGCGCGTCGCCGCTGATGACGGCAGTCACCGAGCACATCCTGGACATCGCCAAGCGATTGGGGGAGACCTCCCCGCACGGGCGGCTGTGCCCGCCATTCCTGGCCTGCTTGGACGAACTGCCCTCGACCGCTCCGATCCCGACCCTGTCGACCCGGATGGCCAACGAGCGTGCGCTGGGCCTCTCCTTCATCCTTGCTGCGCAGACGTGGCGACAGTTCGTGGTCTGCTACGGAGAGGACGAGGCCCGCACCATCTACGGGCTGTCGAACAATCTGGTGGTGTTCGGTGGTGGCAAGGACATCCGCTTCTACCAAGAGCTCTCCGACCTGATCGGGTCGACCACACACACCGAGACCCGGTACTCCTCGCGCGGCCGCGAATGGTTCGGCGTGATGGACCGCTCCTTCGACCAGCGCCGGGTGCCGATCCTCGAGCCTGCCGAGCTACGGCGCATCGAGCAACGCAAGGCCCTGGTCTTGGCCGAGATGTACGACCCGATCATCGTGAGCCTGCACCGCTGCATCGACGGCAAGCCAGGCAAGGAACTCCTAGCCGCACAGAAGCGTGCCCGACTCGCCGCACGCGGCGACGACGAAACCCCGCAGCCCACCCGTCCATTGGGTGCTGAGCCCACGGTGCCGTGCGAGACGATCTCCCGGACCGGCAGCGGCTCGGGATGCCGAAGTAGAGCCAGGAGCAACCGATGACCACCCGTGAGATCACCACGCACCCCTCTCAGCTCGCCTTCCGCGCATCGGGTGGGACCGCCCCGAACGGCAGCCAAGTGATGTCGCTGGTCGGGCTGATGGTGCGCCCATTCCCCGAGCCCGGGCCGACGATCCGCACCGCGATGGAGCAACTGCAGCAAGCCACGATCGAGCCGCCAGCCGACGAGGACGAGCTGCGCGAGCTCGCGCAGATGCCGCGGCCATGGGACCCGGCCACCTGCACCGACCAGATGCGTTCCGAGCTGTGGGCCTGGCTGGACCTGGTCGCCATGTGGGTCAACGAGCAGCACCTATGGAACGTGACCCGCCCCGGCATCCCGGAGTGTTGGCCCGCGCACCCACATGTGGTGCACGACCTCGCGGTGCTGGCGTGCAGCCGCTACTACACCAGCTTCGCCGTCACCCCCGCCGCATTGGAGGACTGGCACCGCTACGGCCTCCCGGGCTTCCTCGAGCGCCTGCGCGATCGACTCGGCGACGCCTGCCAGCCGGGCAAGCATCAACCCCGGCCCCGCCACGAACGCGACGTGAGCCACGCCTCCACCCGGCTGCGTCGCAGCCGCAAGCAACGACACCGCGACGACGTCACCCGTGCCGGAGAACTGGCCGCCGCCACCACCGAGCCCAACGAGAACAAGCCCGACCACGACGACCTTCACGACAGGTGGTGACGACGATGGCCACTCCCGAGACCAGCAGCCAACGGCTCGGACTCGTCGGCGACCAACACGGCCCGACAGCCGACGTGGCGGCACCGGGCGGGGAGCAAACCGCAAAACAGGCTGCCGCGTTCGCCGCCCTGGTCGCCAATTGCCCCCAGTCCGCCGTCGAGGGCACGCTCGACCAGATGAACACCGAACAGCTGCACTCGCTCGCGATCGCGCTGGCCGCCCAAGTCAACGCCAGCGTCGACGCCAATGAGAACGCCAACGGCGAGGTGGCTGACGTCGGGCCCGACGGCGTCTGCGCAATCGCGATCGCATCGGCAGCCCAGTTTTTTGGCACCAACCGCGCCGCCATCTTGAGCGCCGACCGGCATCGCGCGGTGACCGACGCCCGGGCCGTGGCCATGACCGCGGCACGGCGCGGCGGCCTGACCCTGACGGCGATCGGGACGGCGTTCGGAAAGGACCACACCAGCGTCATGTACGCCCAGAACAAGGTCGTGAACAACCCACGGCTGAACGCGGTGTGCACCCACATCGTCAACCAGCTCGACGCGCATTTCGCCGAACCGATCAGCCTCCCGGAAGCAGGAGGGGAACCGGCCGCGGCGGCCGGACGCAGCAGGACGCTCCAGTTGACAGCACTCGACCAGGCCCGGAACGACACTGCCCGCCCTGACGAGGACGACGACAACCACCGGCGCGCCGTCTCGGCCGCACTCGTCAGGTAGGCCAGGCACGAGCGGCATGCTGAATCAGGAGCAACAGCAGTTGCCGGGTCAGGTGATCGTCAGCCTCTCCGACCGCGGTCGCCCAGAGACGCTGAAATGGCATGTTGCTGAATTCTTTCCGGCCGCAGGCTTTCACGGACCCCCGCAACGGCGTCTAGAAGGCAGAGCGGGCACAAACAGAAAGGAGCCCACAGTGAGCACTCACTCCGAGAGCGACACGACGTCCAAGCCGGGTCACGGCGACGACCACCCCTTCAAGGTGACTGTCCGGTCCCTGGCGGGCCACAGCGACAAGGTGACGGTCAAGCCGTCCGACACTGTCGGCGAGGTCGACGACAAGGAGGTCAAGCTGTTCATCAACAAGGGCTGGCTGACCGCCGGCGACTACTCGCTGAGCCTGCCCCGGGTCTCCGACAACGAGCTCGACCCGTCGGCGACCTTCGGTGACCTCGGCATCGTCGAGGGCGACGTCCTGGTGCTGATCAACCGCAAGCCCCAGGTCGACGGCGCCGGCATCACCCGCACCAAGTAGCAGGCAGTGGCTCTTCACCCGGCTGTCCTGGCCGACCTCCTCGACGCGGAGGTCGGTCGGGCCCGCCTGAAGCTGGGCGACCTGGCCGGCGACCTCCACCGGGATGGGTCGAACATCGTGATGACCCTGACCCGTGACGACGGCGCGTGGAACCTGCTGCTGGACGGTTCCCGCTACGACTCCGAGCCGTTTGACGCGACCTTGGTCGACGACGCCAGCGAGATCCTGGCGGTGGAGCAGTGGATTCCTGGCTTCGGCCTCGGCATCCACCCCAGTCTCGGCGTTCCGTTCGTGTGCGTCAGCGGCACCCGCGGCTACTACGCCCACGAGAGCCACTTCACCGAGCGCTGGGACACCCACCGCTTCAGCATGCGGCTCGACTCCCTGATCGAATCCCTGCTCCGGAAGGCACGCATCCATGCCTAACCACGACACCTCCTCCACGCCTCCAACGAGGTCCCCGCGCGCGGGGGCACCGCTGGTGCTGACGTCAAAAGTCCTCCAGGACGCGCGCACCTTCTTCGAGGACCGCGGAACGTTCGGCCTCGAAGGCACCGCGATGATGAAGAAGGGCACGGGCCTCGAGCTGGTCGTACCACGGCAGAACGCGCACCGCGACACCTACGGCCACGTCAACGTCGAGGTTCCCCGCGAAGGTCAAATGGACCTCGCCCTCGCGCTGGGCCCCGACGACCTGTACGTGGCACGCATCCACAGCCACCCCGGTGATGCGTTCCACTCTGCCGCCGACGACGCCAACCCGGTCATCTCCTTCGAGGGCGGCATCTCGATCGTCGTCCCGTTCTTCGGGCTGGGACTGCGGCGCGGCCTAGACGCCTGCGCCGTCTACCTGTTCCACGACGGGTACTGGGTCGAGCTCAACGCTGGACCGGACCGCGACCGCTGGATCGTCGCGGAAGAGTCGTCGTGAACTCCTCGGTCGAAGACCCGCGTCTGCGGCTCCTCGGGAGCCAGACCGTCGGCGGGGCGCAGGAGCCGGCGACCCAGGTTCTGCGCCGGCTCGACGAGACCCAAGTCGCCGTCGCCGTCGCAGCGGACGCCGACGATGCTGCGCGCGTCGCCGTTGCTGCGTTCGTGACGATGATTGCCCGCCTGGTGCCAGGCGTCGTCATCGACGACCCGGCCGGCGACGGTCGTCTGCCGAACAACTGGTGGCAGGCGGCATCGTGGGCTGACCTGCTCGACAAGCTGACACCTGTGCGCCCGGTTACCGACCTGCCCGCCACCCGACAGATCACAGTCGGGTTCGGCATCGCCGAGTCCGTCTGCGACGTGTACGTCGGCGGCGGCGACTGGAACGTCGTGCTCGCCGACCACCCCGTCATCATGGAGACCGGCACGGTCCACGGCCTCGGGCTTCATGCCGCAGCGAGTCTGGCGGTCAGCCAGGTCCTCATCAAGGTCCTCTCCGACCTGGGATTCCCGGGCGTGGAGGTGACCGGGACGGTCGAGACCAACCTGATCGACCACCGTCTGCGCCTGGTCGACGCCACCGACCTCACGGTCACGAACCCGGCTGCCGGGTTCGAGGTCGCGCGGACCGGGTTCCTCGGCGTCGGATCGGTCGGCACCAGCGCGATGGCCCTGCTCGCAACGGCATGTTCGACGATGTTGACCGGGTCGGCGGCCACGGCCGCGCTGGCCGCGGCGCTGGAGGTGACCGCGGTCGACAAGGACGCTTTCGACCCCGACCGGAACCCGTACCGTTACCCGGCCCTGCTGGGAGGCGAGACCGGCAAGAAGTCCGCCGTGATGGTCGAGCGCCTCCAGCAGCTCGGACTGACCGCCGAGGCTCACGACACTGACGTCGCGACCTGGAACACCACCAAGAGCGAACCAGGCTGGCACGGCGTCGTGATCTCGAGTGTCGACACTCTCAGCGGGCGGCTCGATGTCGCCGACGTGCTCAGCAAGGCGACCTTGTCTGCCGGCGTATCGGGCACCGAGCTTCACGTGCAGTGGGAGCGGTTCGCCGACGGGTTCGCCTGCCCCTTCTGCGACTTCGTCCGCGCTGACCCGCCATTGACCCAAGCCGGCGTGTACTCCCAGGTCACCGGCATCCCGATCCCGCGGGTGCTCGCTCTCCTTCAGGACGGAGCAGTCTTGGCCGCCTCCGACGTCGACATGGCGATCGCCGCCGGCCGCGTGCCCGCGCAGCGACGTGACGCTCTGGTCAGCGCTCCGCTCAGCGACCTGATCCGTCAGGCGTATGCCGAGGCCGAGATGCGACCCCAGAGCGGCGACGCCGGCGCGGCCGCGGCGAACGGTGGCGGCGACGTTATCGCGGTTGCGTCGCCACAGGTGTCCTGGTTCGCTGGTGCCCTGGTTGCCGCCGAGCTGGTCAAGCACATGCTGGGCCTTCCCACCGTTGACCGGCGGGTAGACCTCGACGTCGCCGGCCTGCCGGCCGGGATCGTGCGCCGGCCGCCCGCCGACGCCACCGGCACGTGCATCTGCCACTCCGGCGTACGCCGACGCTGGTACCGCACGATGTACGGCGACCTTCCGGCGACAGACGTGGGACGTGCGGTGGATTCCTCTGCCGATCGAGCCCAAATGTCACCGGTCCTGTCGGGCGCATCGCCGATACTGGAAGGGTGACCGACGCGCTGGCCGACGACTCGGACGACCCGGGTGAGGATGCGCGCGTCTGCACCCCGTCCGACGTCGCCGCCCAGTACCGGCAGCATCACGAGTGGCTTCGTAAGGTTGCGAACCGATTCTTCGACGGCAAGCGGCCCGACCTGGCCGACGAGGCGATCGGCCTGCTGTTCGCCCATCTTCTCGAGCTGGTCGAGGAGCAGAAGCTCACCGACCTTGGCGAGGGCTGGCGCGGCTACCTCCGCAGGGCGGTGCTGAATCGGTGCGTAGACCTGGTGCGCACCGAGAAGAAGACCCGGGAGCGGTTCCCTCCGGGTGATCCCGAGGCACCTCGCATCATCGACCACGACCCGCTCGGGGACTACGCCGCCGCCGAGGACCTCGCGCGTCGACGGCAGGGGAAGCTGAACACCGCTGTCGAGAACCTCAGCGAACGGCAAGTCAAAATCGTCCGGCACGTCCTGAACGGAGAGACAAACAAGCAGATCGGCGAGGAGCTCGGCATCACTGGCCAGGCAGTCGGCGACCAGCTCAAGACGATCATCAAGAAGTGTCATGAGGAGGTGACGAAGGATGAATGACCCGAACAACGAGAAGACGTCGCCTGCGACCGACCCGTTCGTCGAAGCACTGCTCGACACAGTGGCCGGGCACCCGACGTCCGCCGACCTCACAGACGACGAACGTGACTTGATCGCCGCCATCGCCAAGTGGGCGCCTGGTCTTCCAGAAGCACTTGCCGAGCTCGACGCCGAGACGGACCAAACCAGCCCGGCACCAGTGCGAGTCGATGACCCGATCGCTCAGATGCTCGGTCTCGTCGAAGACCCAGCAGTTCTCATCAACGGCCGCAAGCTCGCCGCAATACGAAAGTCAGCAGGCCTCACCGTCGGCGAACTTGCACAGCGAATGAACCAACGAGGCTGGGACGTCACCACAAACACGGTCTTCTACTGGGAACGCGACAAGCTCAATCCACCACCAGCAACCATCAACGCGGTCGCCGAAGTCCTTAACGTCGCCTCCGACTCAATCCTGACGACCAACACACAGCAGGCGCAGACCCTCGACGCCCTCTTCGACGACGAGATCATCGCCGCGTTCCTTGACCAGTGGTCCCGGGAAAGCAACGTCCCCGTCGGACGACTCGCTGAACATTCCAAGCGACTGCTTGCCACCGCCGGCAAACGCAACGCCACTTCTGCGACACCCCAGACACTCTTGGCGATCCTTCAGCACTTCAAGAACCTGCCCGGTTTCGAGAACCCGGCGTGAGCACCCGCCGCGACCACGCACGTCGCCTCATCGCGGCGATCGAGCCGGTGCAACGGACCGCTATCGCGAACCACCCCGTCACTGGCATCGAGAGCCTCGGCTACACCGTGGTCGCCGAACCGGCGCTCACCTCCCAGCGAGGCGCCGGTGGCTTGTGCGACGGACTGTCCTTCGCCGAACACAACACCGTCATGTACTCGCCGACACCAGGTTCGAAGAAGGAGAACTTCACCCTCCTTCACGAGGTCGGACACATTCTGGTCGAACGCGACGACGACGTCCTTAACTGGCTCGCCGATCGTGACGACCCGGACGCCGAAGTCGAGCGCCTCTGCGAAGAGATCGCAGCAGACCTGGTCGTACCGCAGGACATGCTCGACGACCTCGTCGGCACCGGTCCGATCACCGGCGAAGATCTCAAGACGCTCGTCGCACGGTCGGCCGCGAGCGGCCCGGCCTGCGCCATTGCCTTGTCGAACAGGCTGACCTCCGGGGCGGTCGTCATCGTCGATCGTGCCCACGCGCGCGTCATTCACTCGGCTCTTCGCGGCGACTCACTGAAGGTGTACCCCTGGAAGCACGGGGACGTGCCTCTCGACCATCCGCTGCTCACCCTCGAGCCGGGCGACTCGATGACGAGGAAGACCCATTGGACTGACCAGTGGGAACGGCGCCAAGACTTCTACGTGAGCGCGGTAGCCACCGAGAAGCGTGTCTACGCCGTGTTCAGCACTTCCGACTTGTGGGGTGTGGACAAGTTCCACGGAGGCCAGGCCCCACCAGAGAAGTCCGCGGCACCTCGACTCGGGAAGCGTTGCCGCTGCGGCTTCGCCGGCACGGTGACCGGCTGGCCGTGTGACAAGTGCGGTCACCAGTTCTGTCCCCGCTGCGGCGACTGCGACTGCCAACGCCGTGACAACGCGCAAGGGACCTGCAGCAGCTGCTTCTGCAAAGCCCCAGACCTTGAAAACGGAGCGTGCAGCGGGTGCCGTTAGGCGGCTGAGTTGACCACTCAAGACCCAGGCATTGAACGAGCGCCTTCGGTCGACCACGTAGCCCCGGAAGCCCACGGTGCGTCACACCGCCGCCTTGTTGTCAGGTTTTCGAGAGTGTCTGGCCCAACGCACTTCGAAAGCGCTGCGCTTACCTCGGGGTCATTGCCTTCTCCGGTGACTGGGGTCAGTCTTGCGAGCCGTCCGTCACCTATAGACCCTTGCGTCGCGAGGAGGCGGCGCGTCGACCTCATGCTCGACTCTGACCTGGATTACCCGCAGGCTCAAATACGGGGCGAGTGGCCCGCGGATCGCTCCCTCGGCGTCTCAGTCCTCGTCGTCTCCCTCGGCGAGCGCCTCGTCAAGCGCGACCTCCGACAGTCCCTCTCTTGACATCGCTGGCTGGGGCGCCTGCGTCTTTAGTTTGTCCTTAACCCGCGCGACGAGGATCTCCTTGCGCTGCTCGTACAGCGCCATGAATTCCTCGATGGAGTGCGGCAACGTTGGGGGCAGCGCGTTGCGCGCAAGGAACGCGCTTCGGTCGTCCTGCGACGGGTACTCAGCCGCAAGCCAGTCATCTGGCGCCTTGTCAGACTTACCGATGTTCTCCAAGCCCGGCAGCAGCTCCAAGTTCGGCAACGTGTCTCGCAGGGCGATGAGTTCTGCGATCTGCTCGGCCGTGAACTTGAGCGTCCCGTCTTCGTTCTTGCGGGCTGCCATCTCCTTCTTGTCGAACCGCGCAGCTGGGAAGACGTGGTCGACGTGGAACACATTCCGCGTGTCGACATGTGGGAAGAGCGTAGCCAGCACCGCGAAGGTCCGAGCCTTGCCGTACTCCAGACCGAGGATGTCGTCGATCAGGGCGTCCGTCACGGCGAGCGACTTGCCGCGAAGGGCCATTGCCCTCTCAAATGCAGTGAGCGGGAAGGAAGACGAGCCCTGGACCTTGATGATCTCCCGAAGGTCGCGAAGCAGCGTGTCGAGACCAGACCCCCAGATTCCGCGCACGATGAGCGACCGCAGCACCCAGGAGCGGAGTGCCTCGCGGTCTTCACGGGTATTGGGCGACTCACGGTAGGCGTGCCCCAACTTCCTGTGGTGGACGTAGTACGCCACAGGAATAAGGACACTGTCCGCGGTGAGGGCTCCACCGGAGAGACCGAAGTCGCTGAGCAGGCCGACCGCCACGTGAAGCGAGGTGCTCATCGTGTCCCAGTCGGCTTCGAGCTTGGCCATGTTGGCCGTGGTGAAGTTCTTGACCTTGAAGCCGATGTCACTAACGTCGGCGAGCACGAGGCCAGACTTCAAGATGGTGTCGCGGGGGAAGTTGAAGCCCATGCCCGTCTGGTTCAGAGAGTCCACGAGGCTGTGGACCGCAGCGCGGGCGTCGCCTTCCCACTGAGCAGTTGCTATGGAGAGAAGCAGGTCACTGTATGAGAGCACCGTGCCTCCGGAGTTGACCCGAACGAAGATGTCGAGGACGCGCTCGATGTCCTGCTCGTCCTCCTCGTAGAAATGAAGACTGGCGTTCTTGTGGATCGCGTCCCATAGTTTCCAGACGAGGTCCGTCGCGGTCACATCGTTCCCGAACCCGTACTTGGCGACGGTCCTACTCAACGAACTAGCTTCTGCCGCGTCATAGACCTCGGACACAGGGAACCACCGCTTGGTCTCGTCATCCTTAGCAGCTTCGAGGTCGTCATTGGTGAGGAACTGGAAGTGGTACTTCAAGCCGAGTTCGTTTGACGGTGCTTCGCCAATGACATTGAGGTAGAGCTGCCGCTCCGGGTAGGACCATGCCTTGTTCGACCAGCCGCCGTGGTTCTTGTATGCGTAGGTGCCCCGCAGTCCGATGTTGAGGGAAGTCAGCCGCTGCTGGCCGTCAAGTACCGCGACAACTTCACGGTCTGTAGGGATGTCAACAACCGGGTTGTGCCGGTTGTTGAAGGCGCTGTAGTCCTTCATGAAACCGTAGAACTTGAACGTGTTTATCGTCTCCGGCAGTACCTTCCACGAGAGGAAACTGCCGACCGGGTAGCCCCGCATGACCGAGTCGAACACGCGGACCACTTGAGACGGCTTCCAGACGTACTCCCGCTGGATCGCGGGCAGGATCAGTTTGTGTTCTTGGATTTGTCGCAGCGCGGCTGCGATTGACATCGGTTCCTTGTGTCCCACTCTTCAACCCTAATGTCAGCTACGCCAGCTCGTAGAGGGTTCCTGTTTACTTGGTCATCGTCGACTCCACGAAGGCCGAAGGGTCTGTTGCACGGACAGATGACTCGATGACCCGAGTCTTTTCCGCCGCGATGGGCGACACGGCCACACGTGACGCGGAGTGGCGGCTACCTCGCCATCGGCACGCAGTCGCGGCATGAGTACTGAATCGTCGCGTGCCGCCAGCACGGCTCCGGAGTCGGCTGCCTGCGGGCGCTCGACCGTGCGCTGCCGCTACCCGAACCCGGGGAGGCACGGGCCACGAGCGAGGCGACCCGCCCATCATCGGTGAACACGACACCCTCGTC
>JBDSPC010000375.1:0-17165 GCA_039914485.1 Nocardioides sp. | reverse complement strand
AGGGTGACGAGGCCACGGGTGCCAACATCGTGCGCGTCGCCATCGAGGCCCCGCTCAAGCAGATCGCGATCAACGCCGGTCTCGAGGGTGGCGTCGTGGCCGAGAAGGTCCGCAACCTGACCCCCGGTCACGGTCTCAACGCGGCCAACGGCGAGTACGTCGACATGATCGCCGAGGGCATCATCGACCCGGCCAAGGTGACGCGCTCTGCCCTGCAGAACGCCGCCTCGATCGCGGCGCTGTTCCTCACCACCGAGGCCGTCGTGGCCGACAAGCCCGAGAAGTCGCAGCCCATGGGTGGCGGCGGCGACATGGGCGGCATGGGCGGCATGGACTTCTGATCGGCCAGCGAGGGCCTTCGCGAAGCGAAGGGACTCGCGTCGGCCGATCAGGTTGAGGAGCGAGCCGTACACCCGAGCGCAGCGAGGGAGTGCGGGACGCGTCTCGAAACCGGTCGCCAAACGAAGCAACATCACGCAGGGCCCTCGTCTTCGGACGGGGGCCCTGCGTCATGTGCTCTCACCTAGGGTCGGGGTCACCAACCACGAGGAGACCGATGAGCCGCGACATGCAGGTGAGTGACAGCGTCGTGATCGACGTCGACGCCGAAACGATCTGGACGCAGGTCGCGGACCCCACGCAGATGCCGCGGTGGAGCCGGGAGAACACCGGCGCGACGACGCCCGAGGCCGGTCGTCCGCTCACGATCGGCGAGCGGTTCGACGGCACCAACAAGCGTGGCCGGGCCCGCTGGAGCACCGAGTGCGTCGTGACGGCCTCCGATCCGGGGCGACGGTTCGCGTTCGACGTACGCAAGATCGGACCGCGCACCCCGATCATCCGCGGCCGGATCGCGACCTGGGCCTACGACTTCGAGGTCGTCGAGGGCGGGACGCGGGTCACCGAGACCTGGACCGATGGCCGCACGAGCTGGCCCGACTGGGTGGCCGGCGCGTTCGATCGCACCGTCACCGGCGGCAAGCTCTTCGCGGACTTCCAGCGGCGCAACATCCGCAGCACCCTCGCGAAGATGAAGACCGAGCTCGAGAGCGGCGACCGCACCGCATGACCACCGGGCTCCTCCTCGCCGCGGGCGCCGGGCGACGGATGGGCACACCCAAGGCCCTCGTCGACGGCTGGCTGCGCCGTTCGGTCCAGGTGCTGGTCGACGGCGGCTGCGACCACGTCCGCGTCGTCCTGGGGGCGTCCGCGGACGAAGCAAGGATCCTGCTCGACGACCTCGACGTCGAGGTCGTCGTCGCGGACGACTGGGTCGACGGGATGGGCGCGAGCCTCAAGGGCGGCCTGGGCGAGATCGACGGCGACGTGCTGGTCAACCTCGTCGACCTGCCGGACGTCGGAGCCGACGTGGTGGCACGGGTCCTCGCGAGTGGAGCGGCGCTCGCGCGGGCGACGTACGACGGAAGGCCGGGGCACCCCGTCCTGATCGGCGCGGTGCACCGGGAAGCCCTCATCGAGACGTTGCACGGCGACGTCGGAGCGCGGGCCTACCTCGACGCGCACGACGTGCTGGGCGTCGAGTGCGGCGATCTCGCCACGGGCCGCGACGTCGACAGTCGGTGAAGCCAACGTCCGGCCAACGTGCCTGGTCGTAGCCTGACCGGCATGGACTCTGCCGCCGACGTTGCAGCGCGCCTCGGCGCCACCGGCTATCTCGCCGACGACGAGCTGGCGACAGTGCTGTTCCTGACCATGAGGATGCAGCGGCCGCTCCTGCTCGAGGGGGAGCCCGGCACCGGCAAGACCGCCCTCGCTGAGGCGCTGGCCGAGACGCTCGACCTGCCGCTGATCCGCCTGCAGTGCTACGAGGGCATCGACGCGACGCAGGCGCTCTACGACTGGGACTTCCCGCGCCAGATCCTGCACCTGCGCGCGCTTGAGGCGGCCGGCGCGGAGGGCACGGTCGAGGAGACCGAGAAGAGCTTGTACGACGAACGGTTCCTGCTCTCACGTCCCGTGCTCGCCGCCCTCCAGCAGTCGCCGGCGGTGCTGCTCATCGACGAGGTGGACCGGGCGGACGACGAGTTCGAGGCATTCCTGCTCGAGGTGCTCTCGACCTGGCAGGTCACGATTCCCGAGCTCGGCACGGTGAGCGCTGCGACCCCGCCGTACGTCGTGCTCACCTCCAACCGGACGCGCGAGCTGCACGACGCCCTGAAGCGGCGCTGCCTCTACCACTGGATCGATCACCCCGGCCTCGACCGCGAGGTGGCGATCCTCCGCTCCCGCGCGCCGGAGGTGGCCGAGACGCTGGCGCGCCAGGTCGTCGGTGTCGTGCAGCAGCTGCGCGACCGCGACGACCTGCTCAAGCCGCCGGGGGTCGCCGAGACCCTCGACTGGGCGCGAGCCCTGAACCACCTCGGCACCACGCAGCTCGACCTTGCGACGGCGGCGGCCACCCTGGGTGCGCTGGTGAAGTATCGCGAGGACGCCGATCGGGTGAAGCAGGCGCTCGACCGGATGCTCACTTCATGAGCGCCATCACCTTCGACCCGCTCCCGCTGCTCGTCGGTTTCACCCGCGCGCTGAAGGCGGCCGGCGTGCCGGTCACGCCCGACCGCGCCCACGGGTTCGTGGAGGCGACGGCCATCGTCGGGCTCGACGACCAGCAGGCGACGTACTGGGCCGGGCGCGCGACGCTGTGCTCCGGACCCGACGACCTGACGCGATACGACCAGGTCTTCGAAGCGTGGTTCGACCCGCGAGGCGAGCTGCCACGGCGTCGCGAGACCGGGCTGCCGATGCCGCAGGCGCCGGCGCTGCCCAGTGTCGACGAGGCCGAGGGTGACGCCGACGGCGAGTTCGACGGTGACGTGCTGCGCGCCGCCGCCACCACGACCGACGTGCTGCGGCACCGCGACGTCGCCAGCCTCGATGCCGGCGAGCGCCAACGGCTGGCCGCGATGTTCGCGACCCTGCGACCGACGGCGCCGCTTCGCCGTACTGCACGACACGAACGCTGGCACCGCGGCCGGCTCGACGCCTCCCGCACGCTGCGCGACTCCCTGCGCCGGATGGGCGAGCCGGGCGAGCTGGCCTGGCGCCGACGACGGGTCCGCCCGCGTCGCGTGGTGCTGCTGGTCGACGTGAGCGGCTCCATGAGTGCGTACGCCGATGCGCTGCTCCGGCTCGCGCACCGCTACGTCGCGGCGCAGCCGCGCGTGGAGGTCTTCACCCTCGGCACCCGCCTCACCCACGTGACGCGGGCCTTGCGACACCGCGACGCCGACCGGGCCCTGGTCGCCGCCGGCGACGCGGTGCCGGACTGGTCGGGCGGCACCCGACTCGGGGAGACGATGCGGGTCTTCCTCGACCGCTGGGGCCAGCGCGGCATGGCTCGCGGGTCGGTCGTGGTGGTCTTCAGCGACGGCTGGGAACGCGGTGACGCAACTCTGCTCGGCGAGCAGATGGCTCGACTCCATCGGATCGCCCACCACGTCGTCTGGGTCAACCCGCATCGTGGCAAGGCCGGCTACGAGCCGCTGCAGCAGGGAATCGCGGCGGCACTGCCGCACGTTGATGACTTCGTGGCCGGCCACTCGTTGGCCGCTTTCGAGGAGCTCGTGGAGGTGGTCGGACGTGCGTGACGTGATGCGTGAGCTGCTGGACTGGTGGGAGGCCGGCGAGACGATCGGTGTGGGCACCGTGGTCGCCACCTTCCAGTCGGCACCGCGCCCGGCGGGGGCGTCGATGCTCGTCGGCCCCGACGGCACGGCGGTCGGGTCGGTCTCGGGTGGCTGCGTCGAGGGCGCGGTCTACGAGGAGGCGCAGCAGGTCGTCGAGTCCGGGGAGCCGGTGCTCGAGCGCTACGGCGTCTCCGACGACGACGCCTTCGCCGTCGGCCTGACCTGCGGCGGCATCCTCGACGTCTTCGTCGAGAAGGTGTCGCGCGAGACCTTCCCGGAGCTGGGCGAGGTCGCGGCCGACCTCGAGGCAGGGCGCCCGGTTGCGGTCGCGACCGTGATCGAGCACCCGGACCCGTCCCTGCTGGGAAAGCGCGCCATCATCCGGCCGGGGGAGAAGGCGCTGGGCTGGCTCGGCTCGGAGCGAATGAACGATGCCGTGCACGACGACGCCCTCGGCCTGCTCGCGACCGGCAGCAACGCCACGCTCACCTACGGGCCGGACGGCGAGCGTCGTGGGGAGGGGATGCGCGTCTTCGTGTGGGGCTTCGCGCCCAAGCCCCGGATGCTGGTCTTCGGGGCGATCGACTTCGCCGCCGCGGTCGCGCGCGTCGGCAGCTTCCTCGGCTACCACGTGACCGTCTGCGACGCCCGGCCCGTGTTCGCGACCACCAGCCGCTTCCCCGAGGCCGACGAGGTCGTCGTGGACTGGCCGCACCGCTACCTCGCAGCGGAGGTCGAGGCCGGCCACCTCGACCGGCGCACGGTCCTCGCGGTGCTCACCCACGACCCGAAGTTCGACGTGCCACTGCTGGAGGTCGCGCTGCGGCTGCCCGCGGAGTCACGGCCGGCCTACGTCGGCGCGATGGGCTCGCGGCGTACCCACGACGACCGGATGTCCCGGCTGCGCGAAGCCGGCCTGACCGACGACGAGCTCTCGTTGCTGTCCTCCCCGATCGGGCTCGACCTCGGCGCGCGCACCCCCGAGGAGACCGCCATCTCGATCGCCGCCGAGATCATCTCCGGTCGCTGGGGAGGAACCGGGCAACCACTCGCGGGCACCGACGGACGGATCCACCACGACCCCGTCTCCTAGCCGGGTCATCCCCTCCGGACGGGCAGTTATCGCCGTGCCGTGAGCCGCCTAGCGTCGAGACGACGACACGAGGAGGCTCACGGCGATGGCTCAATGGTTCGAGACGGTGAACGAAGCACAACGGCGAGCGAAGAAGCGGCTGCCCCCGTCGGTCTACTCGGCGCTGCTGGCCGGGTCCGAGCGCGGCATCTCCTACGACGACAACACCCGCGCGTTCGGCGAGCTCGGCCTGGCGCCGCACGTCGCGGGCCTGTCGGAGAAGCGAGACATGGCCACCCGGGTGATGGGTCAGGACATCTCGATGCCGGTGATCATCTCGCCGACCGGCGTCCAGGCGGTGCACCCCGACGGGGAGGTCGCCGTCTCCCGCGCGGCCGCGGCGAGGGGTACGGCGATGGGCCTGTCCTCCTTCGCCAGCAAGCCGCTCTCCGAGGTGGTCGAGGCGAACCCGCAGACGTTCTTCCAGACCTACTGGATGGGCGATCGCGACTCGATGGTGCGACGGATGGACCGGGCCCGCGAAGGCGGCGCCGTCGGCCTGATCGCCACCCTCGACTGGTCGTTCTCGCACGGCCGTGACTGGGGCAGCCCGAAGGTCCCGGAGAAGCTCGACCTCAAGGCGATGGCGAAGTTCGCGCCCGAGGTGTTGCGTCGCCCGCGCTGGCTCGCCGACTTCGCCCGCTCCGGCAAGCTGCCCGACCTGACCGCGCCCAACCTCGCCGAGCCGGGCGGCCAGGCTCCCACCTTCTTCGGTGCGTACGGCGAATGGATGATGACCCCGCCGCCCAGCTGGGAGGACGTCGCCTGGCTCCGTGAGGAGTGGGGCGGACCATTCATGTTGAAGGGGATCTGCCGCGTGGACGACGCGCTCCAGGCCCGCGACGCCGGGGTCACCGCGATCTCGGTGTCCAACCACGGCGGCAACAACCTGGACGGCACGCCCGCCCCGATCCGGGTGCTGCCGTCGATCGCGGCGGCCGTCGGCGACGACGTCGAGGTGCTGCTCGACTCGGGCATCCGCCGGGGGAGCGACGTGGTGAAGGCGGTGGCGCTCGGCGCCAAGGCCGTGATGATCGGTCGCGCCTACCTGTGGGGGCTCGCCGCCGGCGGGCAGCCCGGTGTCGAGAACGTCCTCGACATCCTGCGCGGCGGCATCGACTCCGCGCTGCTCGGCCTGGGCCACTCGTCGATCCACGACCTCACGCCCGACGACGTGATCGTGCCCGACGGCTTCACCCGCACCCTGGGCGCGCCCCGCTCGTGAGCCACCCCCGCGTCGCCCTCGTCACCGGTGCCGCGCGGGGGATCGGCGCCGCCAGCGTGCGCGCGCTCGTCGCCGACGGATGGCGCGTGATGGCGGTCGACGGCTGCCTGGGCGCGGACCACGGCCTGGCCGGGGTCGACTACCCGCTCGCCTCACGAGAGGACCTGGATGCCCTGACCGGGCTAGGCGACGCCGTCATGACGTACGTCGCCGACGTCCGTGACACCGACGCCCTGCAGCAGGCGGCCGACGCGGCGGTGGGGCGCTGGGGCAGGCTGGACTCAGCCGTGGCCGGGGCGGCCGTGATGGTCGGTGGCCGCCCGCTCTGGGAGACGACGGCGGCCGACCTCGGCTCGGTGTGGGGTGTCGACGTGCTCGGTGTCTGGAACACGGCGGCGGTCGCCGTACCCCTCATGATCGGGGGGCCGGACCCGGCCGGCTGCCGGTTCGTGGCGATCGCCTCGACCGCCGGCAGTCGTGGCCTCTTCCACCTCGCGGGCTACACCGTGGCGAAGCACGCCGTGGTCGGCCTCGTCCGCGGGCTCGCTGCCGACCTCGTCGGCACCGGGGTCACGGCGGTGGCCGTGTCGCCGGGCGCGACGCGGACGACGATGCTCGGCGCGACGGCACGCCTCTACGGGCTCGACGACCCGGACGAGCTCGCCGCCGACCAGCTCAGCCGGCGCGTGCACGAGCCGGCCGAGGTGGCCGCGACGATCGCGCACTGCTGCTCGGTGGCGGGCGGGCTGCTCAACGGCTCGGTCATCGAGCTGGGCTGAACCCGCATCTGGTTGTACCTGCCCGATCGGGCAGGTCGGCCCCCGCACAGTGACCGGCGGAACTCCCCCTGGTGGCCCCTAGGGTGAGGGCGTCCCACCAACGGGTTCCCGGCTCTGCGCCGTGGGGCTACCGTGGAACCGAACCGGGTGAGGAGGTCGTGTGGTGTCCGCACTCAGCCCCACGCGCCCTCCGGACCCTCCCGCCCTGGCGAAGTTCCACGCGCCCGAGGTGGTCTTCGGCGCCGACTCGCTGGGGGAGGCCGGCTTCGCGGCCATCCGGCTGGGCGCACGCCGCCCGTTCCTGGTCACCGACCCCGGCATCGTGGAGGCGGGCTGGCTGGCGACGCTGCTGACCCTGCTCAAGGCCGAGGGGCTCACGCCGGTTCTGTGGACCGACGTCACGCCCAACCCCAAGGACCACGAGGTGCGCCGCGCCTATGAGCTGTATGTCGAACGCGAGTGCGACGTCATCATCGCCCTCGGCGGCGGCTCGGTCATCGATGCGGCCAAGGGGGTCGCGATCCTCTCCGGCAACGGCGGCGACATCCGCGACTACGCCGGCGTCGACCAGGTGACCCGCCCCATCCCGCCACTGCTGATGATCCCCACGACCTCCGGCACCGGCGCCGACGTGTCGCAGTTCTGCATCGTCACCGACACCGACCGGCACGTGAAGCTGACCATCATGGGTCGTGCCCTGGTCCCGGACGTCTCGATCACCGACCCGCGGCTGCTGACGACCATGCCCGAGGACCTCAACGCCGCCACGGGCCTCGACGCACTCACCCACGGCATCGAGGCCTTCGTGTCGCTGGCGCACAACCCCCTCGCCGACACCCATGCGCTGAACGCCGTCGGCCTCGTCTGCAGCAACCTGCGCACGACGATCACCCACCCGGCCGAGATGATCGCGCGGGCGAAGATGGCCCAGGCCAGCCTGCAGGCGGGTCTGGCCTTCACCAATGCGATCCTCGGCGCGACGCACGCCATGAGCCATCAGGTCGGCGGGCTGCTGGACGCGCCGCACGGTGTGGTCAACGGTGTCCTGCTGCCACACGTCATCCGCTACAACGCCCGTGCCAGTCCCGACCGCTTCATCGACCTGGCCCGGTCTGCGGGCATCGCCGTCGACGGCATGCCGGGCGAGGAGGCCGCCGAGCTCCTGGCCCAGCACGTCCGCAGGCTGGCCGATGACGTGGGCGTTCCTCGCGGATTGCGCGAGCTCGGGGTCTCCGAGAGCGACATCGACACGCTCGCGCACACCACGCTCGACGATGCCTGCCTGACCACCAACCCGCGCACGGCGTCCGAGACCGAGATCCAGCAGCTGTTCAAGGACGCGTTGTGACGACGCGGCCGCAGCAGCCTCCACCGGACCTGGCCACGCTGACGGGGGTCAGGTCCGGCAAGGGCTCCTACTACCGCGCCTACGTCAACTCCGACGAGCGGATGCAACGCGCCGTACGCGCGATGGACTCGATCTCGCGGGCGCTGGTGCGCACCCATGAGGGACCCCGCGGGCTGCTGGAGGAGGTCGTGCGGGCGGCGGCCGAGCACCTGCGGGCCGAGTGGACCCTGCTGGCCCTGTCCGACGGCCACCTCAGGGGCGCCCGGCCACGGTTCCTCGTCCTGGGTCCGGCCGACGGACCGCACGGGCAGCCGACCGGGGACGACACCGGCCTGCCTCCGATGGTGCAGCGCGAGCTGGGTGCCGTCCGGGCCGGCCACGCGGTGCGCAGCAACGACGACGGCCGCTGGGTGCGGGTGCCGATGACGCTCGAGGGACGGCCCATCGGCTGCCTCGTGGGCCTGCACCAGCTCGCTGTCGATCCCGAGCCGGGCGACCTGTCGGTGCTGCGCATCCTCGCCAACCAGGCGGCGGTCTCGCTGCACACCTCGGAGCAGTACCAGGCCAGCATGGCCCTGCATCGCCGAGCCCAGCTCCTGCACGACGAGGCTCGCGCGCACGAGCGCGATCTCGAGGTGCGCACCTCCGAGCTCCGGCGGGCCGAGGACCGGCTGGTGCTGGCGCACCAGCGTGAGCTCATCGACACCGAGCGCCACCGGATCGCTCGTGAGCTGCACGATTCCGTGGCGCAATACGTCCTCTCGGCCGGCATGGCCGTCGAGGTGGCCCGCGGTGAGGCGGAGTCCCTGGGTGAGCCCGGGGCCGGCATCTCCCATCGACTCGGCACGGCCAAGGAGCTCTCCCAGCAGGCGGTCGACCAGCTGCGGCGAGCGATCTACGCCCTGCATCGCACCCCGAGCGACACCGTCGTCGAGCTGCCGGAGCTGCTGCGCGAGGTGGCCGCCCACCACCGGCCCCAGCTCGTCGTCCAGGTCCGCATCGAGGGCGAGGCCGTGACGCTGCCGGCCGAGGCCGGGCACGAGGTGGCCAGGGCCGTCGGGGAGGCGATGTTCAACGTCGCCGTACACGCGAGAGCGGAGCGGGCCGTGGTGCGCCTGCGCTACCGGCCTGACCTGGTGCTGGTGTCGGTGGCGGACGACGGGGAGGGCGACCCCAAGGAGCTGAGCCGGCTGCTGCGCCTCGAGCGCGGTCGATCAGGCGACGGGTCCCACCGAGGACTCGCCAACATCGAGAGCCGGCTGGTCGAGCTGGGCGGCAGCGTCGCCTTCCGTCGCGCCCGCATCGGCGGAGTCCGCGTCGAGATGCGCATCCCGCTCCCACTCAGACCGCCCGACCGCCCGGGCATCATCGACCACCTGGTCGCGATGGGGACGCAGCAGCCGACCGACCTGAACTCCCACCGAACAAAGGACAGCTCGTGACGACGCTGACACCACCCCAGCACGGCCAGAACGTGGAAACGGTGCGGATCATGCTCGTCGACGACCACGCCATCGTCCGGCAGGGCCTGCGCTCGATCCTCGAGCGGGAGCGCGACCTGATCGTGGTCGCCGAGGCATCCACCCCCGACGAGGCGCTCACCGTGATCGGCCGCAACGCGCCGCACATCGTGCTCCTCGACCTCAAGCTGTCGACCGCGTCGGACACCGAAGGCCTGGACCTCTGCGCCGAGCTCACCAGCCGTCACCCGGAGATCGGCGTGCTGGTGCTGACCACCTTCCTCGACGAGCAGCTGGTGCTCAAGGCCATCCGCGCCGGCGCGCGCGGTTATGTCCTCAAGGACGTCGACACGTCCGGACTGGTGCGGGCGATCCGCGACATCAGCCGAGGCGAGAGTGCCTTCGACGCGCGCTCGGCGGCCGCGATGGTGCGGGGGCTCAACACGCCGGACCCGGTGGAATCGCAGCAGCTCACCGCGCGCGAACACGAGGTGCTGAGGCTGCTCGCGCGTGGACTCTCCAACCGCGACATCGGCGTCAAGCTCTACATCTCCGAGACGACCGCGAAGTTCCACGTCGGCAACATCCTGCGCAAGCTGGGCGTCTCCCGACGTGCCGAGGCCGTCTACGAAGCGACCAAGCTGGGGCTGATCTAACGCTTGTCGAGCACCAGCCAGCCGCCGTGGTGCTCGCTCACCTCGAACGGCAGTCCGGTCGCGCGGCCCCATTCCGTCAGGTCGTCCAGGCTGATCGTGCGCACGTGGCCCCATGTCTCGTCGGCCTCCTCCTCGAGGGGTACGGCGATGACGACCCGGCGCGCGGCGACGCGCACCGCCTCGGCGAGCACGCGCTCGCCGTGCTCGGCGTCGAGGTGCTCGAGGAGGTGGATGGCCAGCACCGTGTCGGCGCTCGCGTCGTCGCCCGGGAAGTGGCCGGCGTCGGCCGCGACCGCGGTGAGCGGGATGCCGAGTCGTGGCGCCATCTCGGCCAGGAGCCGGGTGGTGCCCGGGGACAGGTCGCTGGCCGTCGTACGACGACCGGACGCTGCGATGCGCAACGACAGGAACCCGAAGCAGCTGCCGAGCTCGAGCACCGAGCCCGGAGCGAGCAGCGACTCGGCGCGCGCGTAGACGGGCGCGTAGTCGGCGATGGTGCTGTGGCCACCCACCCCCGGGCCGTCGACGCACTGCTCGAGGCGCATCATGGTGTTGCGGTAGAAGAGCTCCCAGCTGTCGAGCGCCCCGGACCGGGACGTGCGCACCGTGCCGGTGAAGATGCGCTCGAACAGGTCGGGTCCGCGCAGCCAGCCCGGACCGAAGAGCTCGTCGGCGAGCATTCCGGCCAGGTCGTCGTCGACGAGCTCGGGTGGGACCCGGTGGCCGACGTGGAGCAGGTCGCCGTCGTTGTGCACGTCGAAGTGCTCGGTGCGGATGGTGTGCAGCGCGCGCCGCGGCGGCACCGGTCCTTGCGCGCGGACCTCCACGACCTCGTCGACGTAGGCCCCGTCGAGGCATGCCTGGAGCGGGTCGATGGGGGCCGAGGTCGTGGCCTCGGTCATCAGCCGACCTCGGACATCGAGGTGGTGACCCGGTCGAGGCCGGTGAGGTTGCGCACCACCTGGACGCGACTGCAGTACTCCGCATAGGCGGGGAGATCGCAGCGACCCAGTCCCCAGGAATAGCGTGGTTCCGGGGTGAGCCAGACGGTCTCGCGGGCTCGCCGCGTGATCTCCTCGAAGACCGACAGCCGTGGGTCGTTGCCGTTGCCACGTCCGTCACCGAGGACGATGACCGTCGTGCGGCGGGTGACGGCGGAGCCGAACTGCTCCAGGAAGTCCTCGAACGCCGAGCCGTAGTCGGAGTCGGCATCGACGTCGAGCACGCCACCGGCCGGCAGCCCGGACATCACGAGCGAGAGCGCCTCCTCGGGGTGGTGCTCGGCGAACAGGTCGGTGATCTCCACGAGGTCCTTGACGAAGGCGAAGGTGCGTACCGAGGAGGCGAGTGACTGCAGGCTGTGCACGAGCTGCAGGGTGAACCGCGCCGCCGATCGCACCGAGAGCGAGACGTCGCACAGCACCAGCAGCTTGGGCCGGTCCTCCACCTTGCTGACCGTGACCGGGCGGAACGGGACGCCGTCGTACTTCATGTTGGCGCGCATCGTGCGGGCGCCGTCGACGACGCCACGCGCGGCGGCCTTGCGACGCGGACGAGGCGCGCCACGCAGCGACCGCAGCAGACGGCGCAGGGCTTCCTCGAGCTCGGCCCGCTCGTGCTCGTGGATCCGCTCGGTCTGGGCGGCCTGGATCTCCCGCTTCTCGATCTCGTGCTCGACCGCCATCAGCTTCTCGAGGTGCTGCTTCAGGCGTTCGGGCAGCCCGGCGAGGAAGGGTGCGAGGGCCGCGCGCAGCGCCTCGAGCGTGGCGCCGCGGTCCTCGTCGACATCGGGCAGGGCGTCGTCGAGCCAGCTGAGCAGCGCCATCTCCTGGGCGACGGTGAGCTCGACGTCGAGCTCCATGCCGGGGCTGCGGATCAGGTCGCCGGGGGAGCCCGGGTTGTGCATCCGGTGCGTGGAGATCTGCACCCGCGCGGCCTCGCCGGCACTGCCCTCGGTGTCGTTGGAGAGCACGATCTCGTCGGTCAGCGCGGCGATGTCGATCTTGTTCGCCTCCTGGTGGAGGTTGTACTGCTGCGCCATGTCCTCCGGCTTGAAGAACTCCTTGATGTCGTCGGGCTTGCCGTGCGAGTGACCGTCCTCGGGGATGTCGCCGGGCTCGTCGGAGAGCGTGAACTGCTCGAGCTCGCCGTCATCGGTCAGGTCGTCGTGGCTGTGTCCGTGGCCGACCTCGTCCTCGAACACCGCCCGCAGCCCGAAGAACAGGTCGAAGACGCGGTCGAAGGTGTCCAGGTCGCGGCGGTCCTTGATCAGGCTGACCATGAGCGCGGAGCGGAGCACCTCGCGTTCACCGAGCACGCCGGCCTGGGCGACCGCGTGCATGGCGTCGATCGCCTCCGCCGTACTCACCCGCACCCCGTTGAGGCGGAGGAACCTGATGAAGCGGTGGACTGCGCCCTCCATCGGATCAGACCGGACGCTTGCGGGCGGAGCGCGCGGCGAAGGAGCGCTCGCCCTGGCTGGCGCTGACCTTCTTGACCGCGGGCGCCTCGTCGGACTTGCCGGGGCCGCCGTAGTTGTCACCGTGGCGACCCGGCTTGTCCTTGGCGGCGCGGACCTCCTTGCCGTCCACGTCCACGTCGGCGTCACCGTCGTCGTGGCTGTGGTCGCCGTCCGCGCCATGGCCGTGGCCGTGGCCGTGTCCGTGGTCGTGCCTGCTCGGCACCGTGGCGTTCGGGTCGACGAGGTGCGGGATCGCGGCCAGTGCCTTCTTCAGGTCGCGTTCGTACTTCACGACCACGTTGAGGGTCTGCGACAGCACGTCGGCACTCAGCTCACTGACCCCGAGCACGGCGAGGGTGCGGGCCCAGTCGATGGTCTCGGAGATGCTCGGTGCCTTGCGCAGCTCGAGCTCGCGCAGGCCTCGGACGATCTCGATCAGGCGGACGGCGAGGGCCTCGCTGAGCCCGGTGTCCTTGGAGTTGATGATCTCCAGCTCGCGCTGCGCCTCGGGATAGTCCAGGAACAGGTGCAGGCAGCGGCGCTTGAGCGCGGCTGACAGGTCGCGGGTGTTGTTGGAGGTGAGCACGACGTAGGGCAGCTGCTTGGCCTTCACCGTGCCGACCTCGGGGATGGAGATCTGGAACTCCGACAAGAGCTCGAGCAGCACGGCCTCGAGCGCCTCGTCGGCGCGGTCGACCTCGTCGATCAGCAGCACGACCGGCTCCTCGGAGTCGATCGCCTCGAGCAGGGGGCGGGGCGCGAGGAACCGCTCCGAGAAGAAGACGCTGTCCTGCTTCGCGATCCTCTCCACCGCCTCGTTGAGATCGGCGGCGTCCTCGACGACCTGGCCGATCTTCTCGCGCAGGATCTGCGTGTACAGCATCTGCTTGCCGTAGTCCCACTCGTAGAGGGCCTTGGTCTCGTCCTGGCCCTCGTAGCACTGCAGCCGGATCAACCGGCGGCCGGTGACGGCGGCGAGGCTGGTGGCGAACTGGGTCTTGCCCACGCCGGCCGGACCCTCGAGGAGGACCGGCTTGCCCAGGCGGGTCTGGAGGAACACCGTCGTGGCGAGACGGTCGTCCGCGAGGTAGCCGGCTTCGCGGAATCGCTCGAGGGCATGGGCGACGTCATCGAACTCGCCTTCGCCGGCAGCATTGCGCGGATCCGTGTTCACTGGCGCTCCCTCGAACGTGGTGGGGATGAGGTCCGGACCGGGCAGCACGGCGATCGCTGCCCGGCCCGGCGTACAGGGGTGAACCCGGCCTCAGGAAAGGAGGTCGTCCAGGTCACCGTTCATGCAGTGCTCGATGACGGGGCGAACCGTCTCGAAGGTGCACTCCTTGGCGTTGCCGGGGGTGCAGGCGTCGCCGAGCACGTGGTTGGTGATGCGGTCCACGTCCTCCTTGTCACCGGTGATCACCTTGGCGTTCTCGTAGAACTTCGTCGGGCCCTGGCCCAGCCGGTTCTTCGAGTAGCTGTCGGCGGTGATGTCGGTGAACTTCTCCGGGATGCCCACGTCGCGCAGCAACCGGATCGACGCAGCGAGCGCAGCGTCGGCTGCCTGCGGCTTGGTCATGCCGCGGGTGTCGATGCCCATCGCCTCGGCGATGTCGGCGAAGCGTCCGTACGCCGCCGACATGTTGAACGCCCACACGCGGGGCAGCGCGATGGCGTTGTTCAGGCCGTGGTGGGTGTCGTAGAAGGCGCTCACCGCGTGCGACGTCGAGTGGATGATGCCGAGACCGCCGGAGTTGAACGCCTGGGCGGCGATGTACTGCGCGTACATCATGCCCTCGCGGCCGGCGAGGTCCTGACCGTTCCACACTGCTGCCCGCAGGTGCTCCGACGTCAGCTTGATGGCGTGCAGCGCGTTGCCGAGGGACGGCTGGAAGTTGATCCTGGAGACGTACGGCTCACTGGCGTGCGCGAGCACGTCGAAGCCGCACTGGGCCGTGTAGTCGACCGGGCAGTCGAAGTAGAGCACCGGGTCGTCGATCGCCAGGGAGGTGACTGACGCGTCGTCGAAGGCGACGTACTTGTGCGGGTTGTCGGGGTCGGTCGTGGTGTCGGTGATGACGTAGGCCCACGACGTCTCCGAGCCGGTGCCGGCCGTGGTGGAGACCGCGATGTGCGGCGGGTTCTTCGGGTTCTCGGACATGTTGAAGCCCTCGAACTCGTTGACGTTGCGACCGTCATGGGCCACCGAGACACGAGCGCCCTTGCAGGCGTCGTGGGACGAACCGCCGCCGATGGAGACGAACGAGTCGCACTCGTTCTCCTGGTACATCGCCACGGAGTCCATGACGTTGTAGTCCTTCGGGTTGGACTCGACCTTGTCGTAGACCACCACCTCGAGGCCGTGGTACTTCATCGACTCCACGATCTTGTGCACGATGTCGGTGCCGCGCAGGCCCGATGTCATGACCAGGGTCTTGCGGAACCCGAGCTTGAGCGCCTCCGGCCCGATCATCTCGTGCGCACCAGGGCCCATCAGGGCCCGAGGGAACGGGTGGAACTCCTTGATGGGGAACGGTTTGAGCAGTTCGTCGACCTGCATGGATGACCTCCTGGGGACGGATATCTGACTGGTCCGGACGCTAGGTGCGCCATCGGACCGCGACCAGACGAGGATCCGTATACGGGTCGGTGGGTCAGGAGTCGACCTGACCATCAGGGCAGGTCCGGCCCGCTGGGCGAGGGGTGTGCGGCCACGCCGTGCTTCCTAGCGTGGGGAGCGACCCACCAGCCATCTAGACCCGGAGGTATCGCCATGACCGACCCGAACCAGGACCCCACTCCCCAGACCGAGACCGCCGCCCTCGCCGAGGACGAGCTGGTCGAGGAGGTCTCCATCGACGGCATGTGCGGCGTCTACTGATGCTCGACGGCGAAGCCTGGCAGCTGAGTCCATCGGTGTCGTTGCGACCGGAGCCCTTCGGGGCGTTGGTCTACGACTTCTCGACCCGACGCCTCAGCTTCCTCAAGACCCTGCGCCTGCTCGACGTCGTCCGCCGCCTCGACGGCACGACCGACGTGGGTCATGCGCTGGAGTCCGCGGGAGTGGGCGAGAAGGAGCGCGCCGGCTACCTCAAGGCCCTCGACGGGCTCGCCGCCAACGGCGTACTGATCAGGAGCGCTCCATGACCGCCACCCTCACCGAGACCCCGCCACCAGCCGTCGGTCGGCTCGTCGACCAGTTCGAGCTCGGCCTCGACGCGCCGATCTGTCTGACCTGGGAGCTGACCTACGCCTGCAACCTCGCGTGCCTGCACTGCCTGTCGTCCTCAGGGCGGCGCGACCCCGACGAGCTGGACACGGAGGAGGCCAAGGCACTCATCCGCGAGTTCGAGCGGATGCAGATCTTCTACGTCAACATCGGCGGTGGAGAGCCGACGGTGCGCCCCGACTTCTGGGAGCTCCTCGACTATGCGGTCGAGCACCACGTCGGCGTGAAGTTCTCGACCAACGGCTTCCGGATCACCCAGGAGCGGGCGGAGAAGCTCGCGGCCACCGACTACATCGACGTACAGATCTCGCTGGACGGCGCGACCGCGGAGGTCAACGACGCGGTCAGCGGGCAGGGCACCTACGACGCCGCCATGAAGGCGCTCGCCAATCTCCAGTCCGCCGGGATGCAGGACTTCAAGATCTCGGTGGTGTGCACGCGGCACAACATCGACCAGCTCGACGAGTTCAAGGCGATCGCGGACAGCTTCGGCGCCCAGCTGCGGTTGACGCGGCTACGGCCGTCGGGTCGCGGTGCCGATGTCTGGGACGAGCTGCACCCGCTGCCCCACCAGCAGCGCCAGCTCTACGACTGGCTGGTCGCGAACGGCGAGAAGGTCCTCACCGGCGACTCGTTCTTCCACCTTGCGGCGTACGGGGATCCGCTGCCCGGCCTCAACCTGTGCGGCGCCGGCCGCGTGGTCTGCCTGGTGGACCCGGTCGGGGACGTCTACGCGTGCCCGTTCGCGATCCACGACCGGTTCAAGGCCGGCAACATCCGTGACCTCGGCTTCGACCACGTCTGGAAGCACGCGCCGTTGTTCGAGGAGCTGCGCAGCCCGCAGACCGGCGGCGCCTGCGCGAAGTGCTCGGCCTACGACAACTGCCGCGGTGGCTGCATGGCGGCCAAGTTCTTCACGGGGTTGCCGTTGGACGGCCCGGACCCGGAATGCGTCAAGGGCAACGCCGAGGAGGCGCTGGCCAGCCTCGACCGGGGTCCACTGCCGGGCTCGAGCCAGGACCACTCGCACACGGGCACGGTGCGAAATGCACCCGTCGGGCTCACGCTCGGGGCGACCCGGACGCGCCCGACGAGCGCGTGCGACGAGAGCCCGGTTGCAGGGATGGTCTGAGATGGTGGCCAGCTCTGCGGGCGAGCCCAGTCGACGCCTCGGCCTCGGCGGGGCTCGCTGGCCCGCAGTCGGGGAGGACCCGCCGTTGCTGCTCGTGCC
>JBDSPC010000349.1:0-11219 GCA_039914485.1 Nocardioides sp. | reverse complement strand
GCGTTCGAAAGTCATGGTGTCGGAGCCCTCAGAGCTTGATCTCGATGTCGACGCCGGCAGGCAGGTCGAGCCGCATGAGCGAGTCGACGGTCTTCGGCGTGGGGTCGATGATGTCGATAAGACGCTTGTGGGTGCGCATCTCGAAGTGCTCGCGCGAGTCCTTGTACTTGTGGGGCGAGCGGATGACGCAGTACACGTTCTTCTCGGTCGGCAGCGGCACCGGGCCGGCGACCTTGGCACCCGTACGGGTGACGGTGTCCACGATCTTGCGCGCCGAGGTGTCGATCACCTCGTGGTCATAGGCCTTGAGCCTGATGCGGATCTTCTGTCCCGCCATAGGTCCTTCGTCCTTATCGATCTCGTACGCCCCACTGGGGTCGTACCGCGTTCTGGTCTGGTTCACGACACGTCCTCGGGTGAGTCCGTACCGCCCGTGCATCCGCCCCCACCACCGACCCCCGCGGTCGGGCGTGTCGCGCACTTTCCGCGAAACTCGACCTGGATCTCGATGTGTTGTGTGGGGGACACCCGACGGGTTCGTCGGGCTGATCGGGTCTCCTACTCGCCAATCGGGGAGGTGCGGTGCACGCAACTAATCAATCGATCTTCGGAGACGCGATTCAGAAGTCAAGTGCTGCCACACTCCGCCAACCGCGTGAAAGCGACTCGCCGGAGCAACCGGACTATCTTGGCAGACATCCCGGCACGCGCCAAATCGGAATGGCTGGGGGCCGGATCAGCCCTTCGCGTGGGCCAGGACGACCCGTCCCACGCGGGTGATCCGCCCGTCCAGCCGGGTCAGCAGCCCGTAGCCGTGACCGCTGCCACCGTCGAGGAAACGCGCACCCGAACGCGTCGCCAGCAGCCGTGCCCGGGCGTACGCCGCCGCGCCGTCCGACCTCGCCTGGACCACCAATCCCCCGGCCGGCAGCGACCCGGAGAACGACAACAGCGTCTGCTCCTCCCACGCCGACGGGCCCGACACGTCGATCCAGGTGTCGGCGTCCGCGCCGGCCGCGGCCGCCAAGACCGTGAGCGAGCCACCCATCGACGCGCCCATCAGCACCACGCGCTCGGTGCGGAAGTCGGACCGCGCGGCCTCGAGCCCCGGCGCGACCTCGTTGAGCGGGTCCGCGTCGCCGCGGGCGGAGCAGGTCGAGTGCGGCGCGCCGGCCGGTGCTGGGGAACTCGACGGCCTGGATCCGGCCGTCGGTCGCGCCCTCGAGGGTGAGCGGGCGGACGTCGGCGTCGGCGGGGATCCAGGGCGAGCAACGGCCCGGCCGCGCGGCGTACACCCCCGTCCCCCACATGTGACAGCGTAAGGGCGCCGGGAGCGACCTGACAGGATTGCCCCTCGTCAGCACCCAGGGGGACGTCATGTCGGATCAGCACCAGCCACCGCCGGGCTGGAGCGCGCCCCCGCCCGGGCCGCCGACCCAGCCGCCGGCCGGTCAGTCGTACGCCGCCCGCCCGGCGCCGTACGCCGCAGCGCACAAGCCCGGGGCGATCCCGCTGCGACCGCTGCGCATCGGCGACATGTACGACGCGGCGTTCAAGATCATCCGCTTCAACCCGCGCGCGACCGTGGGGTCCGCGGTGCTGGTGGCCGCGGTCGCGATGGCGATCCCGCTGCTGGCCACGGCGGCCCTCGGCGCGGCACTGGACCTGTCGACGACCAGCGACCTCTACCTCAGCTCGGGCGATGCGACCGGATCCGCGAGCGGCGAGGACATCGCCGGCTTCATCGGGGTCTTCGGCTCGCTGATGGTGGGCACGATCCTCCAGGGCATCGGCCTGATCCTGGTCGGCGGCATGATCGCCCACGTCGTGGCGGCGGCCGCGACCGGTCACAAGCTCTCCCTGGGTCAGGCCTGGGCCGCGACCCGCGGCAAGCGGTGGCGCCTGATCGGGCTCACCTTCCTGCTGGGCCTGGCGACCACGCTGCTTCTCGTCCTCTACGCCCTGACCTGGGTGGTCGTGGCCTTCACCGCCACGGGCTGGCAGGTCCCGGTGGTCTACGGCTTTGTCACCGTGCCAGCCTTCATCGCGTTCTTCCTCTGGTTCTGGGTGCGGGTCTACTACCTGCCCGTGCCGGCGCTGATGCTCGAGCCGATCGGGGTGCTCGGCGCCGTCGGCCGCGGCTTCCACCTCACCCGCGGATCGTTCTGGCGGACGTTCGGCATCGCGCTGCTCACCTACGTCATCGCCCAGATCGCCGGCTCGATGCTGTCCATGCCGATCAGCCTGCTCAGCCAGGGCGTGCTCCTCGGTGGCGCATCTGGCGAGACGGGCGTCTACGTCCTCGTCCTGGGACAGGCCATCGCGTCGGTGATCACGGCCGCCTTCGTGGCGCCGTTCACCACGTCGGTCGCGACCCTGCAGTACGTCGACCTCCGGATGCGCCAGGAGGCGTTCGACGTGGTGCTGATGCAGCGGGCAGGGCTCACCCGCTCGTGATCCTGTCGGCCGTGCTGGAGCCGCCGCTCGTCCCGACCCCGGGGCAGGGGCGCGACCTGTTGCGCCGAGAGCTGCTCGATCCGGCCTACCACCAGGACGACCTGCTGCAGCGGCTGCTCGCCTGGCTGGAGCGCCGGATCGTCGACGTGCTCGCGGTCGCCTCGAACGCTCCCCCGCTGTCGGCCTTCGCCGCGATGGCGGTCGGACTGGTGCTCGTGCTCGCGCTGATCTGGCTCGCGACCCGCGCCCGCACGGCGCCGCAGCGGCGATCGCCCCAGGAGTCGCTGCTCCCCGACGCCTCGATCACCGCCCGGGAGTGGCGGGACCGGGCCGAGCGGGCCGCTGCCGAGGCCCGTCACTCCGACGCGCTCGTCGACGGCTTCCGCGCCCTCGTCGCCCGCCAGGTCGAGCGCGGTCGGCTGGACGCGGCACCCGGGACCACGGCCCACGAGGTGGCGGAGACCCTGCGGGCGGCGTACCCCTCCCAGGCGGCCGGGATGTCCGAGGGCGCTCGCCTCTTCGACCTCGTCCTGTACGGCGAACGCGAGGCCACGCAGGAACAGGCGACGTTCGTGCTGGCGCTCGATGACGAGCTCGCGGGCGTGCGATGAGCGGCTGGCTGCAGCGGAACCGGTCCACGCTCGTGATCGGGCTCGCGACCCTGGCCGCGCTGCTCGTCGCCGTGCTGCTGGGCGGCGGCCCGCGCACGGGCGCCGACCACGACCCGGAGAACCCCGGCGCACGCGGCGCCCGCGCGCTCGCCCAGGTGCTGGCGGACGAAGGGGTCGACGTCGCCATCGTGCGCTCCGCCGCGGCCCTGGAGAACCAGTCGCTCGACGCGGACACCACGGTCGTGGTCACCTCCCCCGAGAACCTCGGGCAGAGCACCGCCGACCGGCTCCGCGCGGCCACCCGGGACAGCACGACCGTGGTGGTCGGTGCCGCCCCCGGAGCCACCGAGGCGCTGGGCATCGACGCGCCCGCGACCTCTTCCACCCCGCAGGGCCTGCAGGACGGCGACTGCACCGACACCGGGCTGGGCGACCTGTCCGACCTGAGCATCGAGGTCGACGCGGCGGCGTCCTACGCCACGACCGCCGGTTGCTTCCCGAGCGACACCGGCTGGGCGCTCGCGTCGGCCGGCGACGGACTGGCACTGCTCGGCGCCGCCGGCATCGTGGAGAACGACCAGGTGCTGCGGGCCGACAACGCCGCCGTGGCACTGCGGTTGCTCGGCCAGCACCCCCGTCTGGTCTGGTACGTCCCCAGCCTCGACGACCTGGTCGGTGACGACGGGGTCGGCGTGCGCTCGCTGCTGCCGCGTTGGCTGACACCCGCGCTCTGGCTGCTCGGCCTGGCGATGATCGCGGTGATCTGGTGGCGCGGCCGCCGGCTCGGTGCGCTCGCCGTCGAGCCGCTGCCGGTGACCGTGCGCTCGCTCGAGACCACCGAGGCCCGAGGCCGGCTCTACCGCTCGACCTCCGCCCGCGGGCATGCCGCCGACGCGCTGCGACGATCGACCCGCCACGACCTGTCGACCCACCTGCGGTTGCCGACGTCCGACGTCGACGCGCTGGTGCGCGATGTCGCCGTACGCCTGGACCGTCCCGCCTCCGACATCGACGCCCTCATCGGCGAACGGGCCACCGCCCCCGCCACCGACCACGAACTCATCCGCCTGGCCGCCGCGTTGGCCGAGCTCGACAGAGAGGTACCCCGCACATGACCGAGACACCGACCCCCATCGACCACGAGGCAGCCCGCGAACGGCTGGCCGCCGTCCGGGCCGAGGTCGCCAAGGCGGTCGTGGGACAGGACGCCGCCGTGTCCGGCCTGCTCGTCGCCCTCCTCTGTGGCGGGCACGTGCTGATGGAGGGCGTGCCGGGCGTCGCCAAGACCCTGCTCGTGCGCACCCTCGCCGGCTCGCTCGACGTCGAGACGAGGCGCGTGCAGTTCACCCCCGACCTGATGCCCGGCGACATCACCGGCTCGATGGTGATCGACGGCCGCGCCGGCGAGCTCGCCTTCCGTGAGGGGCCGCTGTTCACCCATCTGCTGCTCGCCGACGAGATCAACCGGACCCCCCCGAAGACGCAGTCGGCGCTGCTGGAGGCGATGGAGGAGGGACAGGTCTCGGTCGACGGGGTCTCGCGCCCGCTGCCGCGCCCGTTCCTGGTGGCCGCCACCCAGAACCCGGTCGAGTACGAAGGCACCTACCCGCTGCCCGAGGCACAGCTCGACCGGTTCCTGCTCAAGATCGTGCTGCCGATCCCGGAGCGGGACGCCGAGCTCGAGATCCTCACCCGGCACGCCGCCGGCTTCGACCCGCGTGACGTGGCCGCCGCCGGGGTGCGCGCCGTCGCCGGTCCCGCGGACATCGAGGCGGGGCAGGCCGCCGTACGCACCGTGCAGGTGTCGCCGGAGGTGACCGGCTACGTCGTCGACATCGCCCGGGCCACCCGGGACTCGCCGTCGCTGTCCCTCGGGGTCTCGCCCCGCGGCGCGACCGCGCTGATGCGCACCTCGCGTGCGTGGGCCTGGCTGACCGGTCGCGACTTCGTCACGCCCGACGACGTCAAGGCGCTCGCCCACGCAACCCTCGTCCACCGGCTCGGGCTGCGTCCCGAGGCCGAGCTCGAGGGCGTCGACGTGTCGGCGGTCCTGAGCTCGGCCCTCAACTCGGTGCCGGTCCCGCGCTGACGATGACCATCACCGGACGCGTCCCGCTGCTGCTCGCCCTCGGGCTGGTGCCCGTGGTGCTGCGCCCTGCCATGGGCACGGTGTGGGGCTGGCTGCTGCTGGTCGGGCTGGTGACGCTCGTCGACTGGTGGCTGGCGGTCCGGCCCGCCACCCTGACGATCCGGCGGGCCGAAGTCGGGTCCGTCCGGCTCGGGTACGCCGCACTCACCCGCCTCACGATCGACAACCCCGGCACGCGAACCGTCCGGGCGCTGGTGCGCGACGCGTGGCAGCCGACGGCCGGCGCGAGCGGCAACCGGCACCGCATCCACCTCCCGGCCGGGGACGCCACCACCCTGAGCACCGACCTGTGCCCGCGCCGGCGCGGCGACCTGCGTGCGGTCGGCGTGACCGTGCGGATCCCCGGCCCGCTCGGGCTGGCCGCCCGCCAGTCCACGCTCGACGTGCCGGGCACGGTCCGGTCGCTGCCGCCGTTCGAGTCGCGCAAGCACCTGCCGTCGCGGCTGGCCCGGCTGCGGGAGCTCGACGGCCGCTCGGCGGTGCGCATCCGCGGCGCCGGCACCGAGTTCGACTCCCTGCGCGAATACGTCCGTGGCGACGACGTCCGCTCCATCGACTGGCGAGCCAGCGCCCGCAACCGCAACGTCGTGGTGCGGACCTGGCAGCCCGAACGAGACCGTCGCGTCGTCATCGTGCTCGACACCTCGCGGGTGTCGGCCGCCCGGATCGGCGACGTCCCCCGGCTCGACTCGGCCATGGATGCCGGGCTGCTGCTCGCCGCACTCGCCGCCCGGGCCGGTGACCGGATCGACTTCCTGGCCGGTGACCGTTTCGTCCGGGCCCGGGTGCGAGCGGCCGGCGCCCGCGACATCGTGGCGACCCTGCAGGACACGATGGCCGACCTCGAGCCGGTGATCGCCGAAGCCGACTGGGCGGGCCTCGCGGGCGCGGTCAACCACCTCGGCCGCCAGCGCGCGCTGGTCGTGCTGCTCACTCCGCTCGAGCCGGCGTCGGTGATCGAGAGCCTGCTGCCGGTGCTGCCGGCCCTGATCAAGCACCACCGCGTCGTCGTCGCGTCCGTGCAGGATCCCGCCCTCGGCGCCCTGCGCGAGCAGCGCGAGTCCCTGACCGACGTGTACGCCGCAGCGGCAGCCTCACAAGTCCTGCAGCAGCGCCGCCGCGCCAGCGAGATCCTGACGGCGCTGGGCGTAGACGTGGTCGACGCCGATGCGGAGCGGCTCCCGCCGGCGCTCGCCGACCACTACCTCACGCTGAAGGCGCGCGGACTGCTCTGAGGTCAGGCTTGCGACGCGACCCGGTCCTCGAGCAGGGACGCGTCGATGTCGCCGGTGTGGCCGCGCGCGACGGCGCTGCGACCGACGATGAACACGTAGGCGAAGAACGCGAGCTCGGCGACGACGCCGATCCCGACGCGCGCCTCGGTGGGCAGTCCGGACGGCGTCACGAACGCCTCGATGATGCCGCTGACGAGGAGCACGACGACCAGCCCGAGCGCGACGGTGCCGGCGGTCCGGCCCTCCCGCGCCATCGACTGCCCGCGGGTCAGGTCGCCCGGTGCGATCCACGACCAGAACAGCCGGAGCCCCACTCCCCCGGCCACGAACACGGCGGTCAGCTCGAGCAGGCCGTGCGGGCTGAGCAGTCCCCAGAAGTGGCCGGCGTGGTCGTGGCGGATCATGATCGAGGCGATGATCGCGAGGTTGGCGACGTTGTTGAACAGCAGGTAGATGACCGGGGCACCGAGCACGCCGAGGGCGATGCAGAGGGCCGCGACCCACGCGTTGTTGATCCACACCTGGGCGGCGAAGTGCGAGGCGGCGTACTCGCTGTAGTAGTTCTCGAAGTCGTGGCGGACGAGCTGGTCGATCTCGTCGGGGGACATCAGGCTCTGCTCGACCGCCGGGTGCTGGAGCAGCCACCAGATCATCACGGCGGTGACCACGACGTTGGCCGCCAGCGTGCCCAGCCACCACCAGCGCAAGCGGTAGAGCGCGGCCGGGAACCGGTCGGTGAAGAAGGTGGCCACACCACGCCAGGTCGTGGCGCGGGTGCCGACGGTGCGCAGTCGAGCCCGGGCCAGGATCGAGGAGAGATAGGAGATCAGTGCGGCGTCCGGTGCGGAGGTCCGCACGACCGAGAGGTGGGTCGCCACGCGCTGGTAGAGGTCGACGAGCTCGTCGGTCTCCGCCCCGTCCAGCCGCCGCTGCGCGGTGAGCTCCTCGAGGCGGACCCACTGGCTGCGCTGCGCCAGCACGTAAGCGTCGAGGTCCACGCGGCCAGCCTATGCTGGCGACGATGCCTACTCACGGCTCCGCCTCAGGCCCCGCCTTCGCCAGCCTCACCGCCGACGACCACGTCACCGGCGAGGCGGTCGCGCTCGACCTGCCACCGGCCAGCCTCGGCTCGCGCATCGGCAGCGGCCTGATCGACATCATCGTCACGGTGGGACTGCTGGTCGTGGTCATCCTGCTCTTCGGCATCGCGGTCCTGCAGACCGATGGCGCCCTCGCCCATGTGGCCCTGGTCGGCACCATGATCACCGTCTTCCTCGTCATCCCGACCACCATCGAGACCCTCAGCCGGGGCCGATCGCTGGGCAAGCTCGCCTTCGGCCTGCGCACGGTCCGCGACGACGCCGGGCCGATCTCCTTCCAGCACGCGTTCGTGCGGTCGCTGGTCGGCTTCGTGGAGATCTACGCCTTCACCGGTGCACCGGCCTTCTTCTCAGCGCTGCTCTCCGCGAAGGGCAAGCGCCTCGGCGACCACGCCGCCGGCACCTATGTCGTGCGCGAGCGCGTCCGGCTCCAGCTCGAACCGCCCGCCCTCCTGCCACCGCACCTCGCCTCGTGGGCGCGTGCGGCCGACATGGCCGCCCTGCCGACCGGCCTGGCACTGGCCGTGCGTCAGTTCCTCGGCCGCGCTGCCACGCTCGACCCCGCCGTCCGTCACGAGCTCGGCTCGAGCCTCGCGGCCGACGTGGCGGCGTACGTCGCACCGCCGCCGCCTCCCGGCACCCAGCCGCACGACTTCCTCGCCGCGGTGATCGCGGCCCGTCGAGAGCGCGACGGAGCCCGACTCGCCCGCGAGGCCGCGATGCGCGCCCGACTGGTGGGCGGGCGCTGAGTCCATGCTGACCGGAGTCCTGGGCGTCGCGGCGATCACCGCGATGCTCGCCCTCGTGCTGTGGGTCGTGTTCTACGGCTCCGCGGCCAGGATCTTCGTGCGCCGACACCTCCCCCCGCCCACGACACCGGCCGGTCCTCCGATCGAGGTGATCGCCGCCGACCTCACGCGCCTGCGGGCGGCGACGCTCTCGGCCCCACCCGGCACGAGTCACGTCCGTCGCGTGGCCACCCTGGCGGCGTACGACGACGCGCTGGCGCAGGCCTGTGTGGCCCTCGGCCTGCCCGACACCTTGTCAGAGCTCCCGCTCGGCACCGACCGCGAGGCCGAACGCTTGCGGGTCGAGATGCTGCTCGAGGATGCCGGCCTGAGGTTCACGCCACGTCGGTGACCGGGCGCCTCGGAATCAGCGGTCACGCACCCGCCGCCATCAGCGCGGCCATGGTGACCGCCGCGACCCACCAGGCCGGGTGGATCCGCCGCGTCCTGGCCGGCGTCTGGTCGGTGGAAGTCATCGCCGGGTGTAGGCCAGGTCCGTGATCAGGCGGTCCTTCTCGAGGCCCTTGCGCTCGAAGCGGGTGACCGGGCGCTCCGCCCAACGCTCGACGCGGCCGCCCTCGAGCAGCGGCTCGGCGTCGAGCACCTCGATCATCTGCTCGGCGTAGTCGGCCCAGTCGGTGGCGAGTCGCCACACGCCGCCGGGCCGCAACCGGTTGGCAAGCATCGCGGCGTTGGCCGGCGTGACGAGGCGGCGCTTGTGGTGCTTCTTCTTGTGCCACGGGTCGGGGAAGAAGGTCCAGAGCTCGTTCAGGCTGGCCGGTGCGATCAGGTGCTCCAGCGACCAGACCGCGTCGACGGCGAGGAAGCGCACGTTGTCGGCGCCCGCCTCCGCGACCTTGGAGAGTGCGTCGGCGATCCCCGGGACCCAGACCTCGAAGGCGAGGATGTTCGCCTCGGGACGGCTCGCAGCCAGCGCAGCCGTGGCCTCGCCGATGCCGGACCCGATCTCCACGATCAACGGTGCCTCGCGGCCCCACCAGCTGGTGAGATCGAAGCCCGGCCTGTCGACCGCCTCGTCCGGGATCACCCAGTCGGCCTGGTGGGCCGCCCAGCCCTCCGCCTGCTTCGGCGTGAACCGGCTCCCTCGCCGCGAATAGGTCAACACTTCCTGCATCCGGCGACCGTCGTCGGTCAGCTTGTGGTGGGGGCGCGGGGGGCGAGCGTCGTTCACGGGCTCATCCTCCCAGCCCTCGCTGTCACCGCGGCCCTCGGCTGGGAGACTGTCGGGGATGTACGACGACGCGATCGCCTGGGCCCGGTCCCACCTCGACCACCCCGTGCACGAGGTGCGGCCGCTCGTGGGCGGCAGGACGTCCGCGATGCTCGCACTGCACGACAGGTCGGGTCGTGGCTCGGTGCTGCGGCTGATCACCGAGGAACCGTGGCGGACACACGGTGCGGAGCTGGCGACGCGGGAGTCGGTCACCCAACGTTCGCTGACCGCGACCGGGATCCCCGCACCCCGGAGCATCGCGCTCGATCCCGCGGGGGACGACACCGGCCACCCGGCCCACCTGATGTCGCTGGTGCCGGGCTCCCCCGACGAGGTCCGATGCGACGACACGTCCCTGGCCGCCATCGCCGGGCTGCTGGCCTCGATCCACGAGGTCGTCGCCACGCCGGCACCGCGCGACTACCAGTCCTGGGCGTGGCCCGCGAAGTGGGTCGTGCCGACATGGGCCTCCCGTTCCGGCCTCTGGCAGTCGGCCTTCGACCTGCTCGACACGGATCCGCCTGCGTTCCGACCGACGTTCCTGCATCGCGACTTCGGCCCGCACAACCTGCTGTGGACCGGTGAGGAGATCACCGGGATCGTCGACTGGGTGGAGACGTCGACCGGGCCGGCCTGGCTGGACGTCGCGCACTGCTCCTCCAACATCGCGCTGCGGCACGGCACCGATGCGGCGCAGCGGTTCGCTGCGGCGTACACCCGCCTGACCGGGGTCGAGCGCGAGCCCTACTGGGACGTGATGGACGTGGTGGGCTTCCTGCCGCCGCCCGGCCGCGAGCCGATGTTCGACGATCCGACGCAGCTCGCGCGACTCGAGGAGCACCTGGCCCGGGTCCTGCCCTGACTGCCCCAGGTTTGGCACGTCGGCCCGGCTACGGCCTCTCGAGTCGCGCGGCATCGACCCACGCCTCCGTGGCAGATGACGCGGCTGCCGCGCTCGACCTGCTCGGAATCGGCGAGGTCGCCGCACTCGGCATGTCCGTCGGAGGCGCGTACGCCGCCGCGTTCGCCGCGCAGCATGCCGACCGCACCTCGGCGCTGGGCAGCGTCGCGACCGTGCCGATGGACGGGACCGCGGCGGAGTCGATCGAGGAGTCGATGGAGCTGGCCCGGCCCGAGTTCGAGGCGTGGGCAGCGCGCGTCGACGTCGCAGCGTCCGCCCGTGAGGCACTGGCCGACCACCACGGATTCCTGCGCGACGCGGCGCTCTGCACCAGCCCTGGACGGTCGACCTCGCGGGCGTCAGTCATCGTGCGACCCGGCGCCACCCACCTCGCCACCTTGGCCGAGCACTGGCCGGTGACCCTCGCCACCCTGCGCTGAGGGGAGCACACTCAGGTATGTCCCTGCGACTCATGACAGCGATGCTGCTCCTCGCCGCCACCATCGCTTGCGGCGCCGAGCCGGACACGGCCTCGGACCCGGCCCCCACCACGAGCAATCCCGCCACCCTCGAGGCGATCACCGTCCAGGGCATCGCCGGCGTGGTCCGCGACGTGGTCGGTGCCGACCTGATCGAGGCCTACTCCGAAGCGGGCGAGGACGACAGCATCGGCGTGCTGGTGCAGCTCACCGGACGACAGGTGCTCGTGGTCAACGTGCAGCTGACGGGCGACGCTCCGATCAC
>JBDSPC010000280.1:0-3643 GCA_039914485.1 Nocardioides sp. | reverse complement strand
CGCAGGGACCGGAGACCGTGCTCGTGGCCAACGAGGACTTCGAGCTTGCCGGACGGGTCACCCTGAACAGCGCAGTTGAGCTGGTCCGTGACCTGGTCCCGGGCGACATGACCGTCACGTCGGAGCTCGTGTGGGGTGGCGTGGTCACCTCGATCGTCGACGTCGGCGCGGCGGCCCGGCTCATCGTTCTGGAACGACGACCGCTCTCGCGGATCACGAGGGTCGTGACCCGGTCGGTGTCCAGCGGCGTCGCGGCTCGCTCGCACGTCCCCGTCGTGTCGGTGCCGGCGAAGTGGTTCCCGGCGCGCTCCAGCGGCGTGGTACCAACGGTGATCGTGGGCGTCGACGTGCCTGCCCGGTCCGAGCCCATCATTCGGGCCGCGGCGCGGGCTGCCAAGGACCGCGGTGCGCGCTTGCGCGTGCTGCACACCTGGGCGTTTCCCGGAGCGTATGACGACATCATCATGTCGCGCGTCGAGGACGAGGAGTGGAGCACGCGCGCGAAGCAGGAGATTCAGGCAGTGCTTGACAGGATCGATGACCTCACCGAGGTGACTGTGTCGGTCGAGGCTCGCCATGCCTTTGCCGGTGACGCCTTGATCGAGGCGGGCCGCGCCTCGGACCTCCTGGTGGTCGGTCGCCACGACCCGCTCTTCCCGCTCGGCTCGCACCTGGGACCAGTGGCGCGCGCCGTGCTCCGCGAAGCGACGTGCCCCGTGCTGCTCGCCGATGCCCACGACACACGACACAAGGCCAGGAGCCGAGGGCGTGCGGATGCTGCCCAGCCGAGTTGAGGTGTCGGTGAGCCCCGTCTTTCAGGTCCCGGCCGTTCGATCTGCATTCGGGGTCTCTTGACCCTCGCAGCGGGGCCATGTCGCGACTACGTTCGCGGACATGGACCCCTACTCAACGACCGGGACGCCGGCTGAGACCCCGGTCGACACTCCACTGCTGCGCCGGATCCGCGAGGCGGTGATCGGGGACGATGAAGTCATCGTCGGGCCGTTCGGACCGAGGCGCGTGACGTACGCCGACTACACGGCCTCGGGCCGGGCCCTGGGTTTTCTGGAGGACTTCGTCCGCGACGAGGTTCTGCCGCGCTACGCGAACACTCACACCGAGTCCAGCGGAACCGGCCGGCAGACGACCCGGCTGCGCGAGGACTCCCGGGCGATCATCCGCGATGCGGTCGGCGGTGATGACGAAACCTTGGTGATCTTCGCAGGCTCGGGTTGCACCGGTGCCGTCGACAAGCTGATCGGCATCTTGGGCCTGCGCATCCCGTCTGTCCTCGAGGACGCCTATCACCTGGCCGACGACATTCCTGCCGACCAACGTCCCGTGGTGTTCATCGGGCCGTTCGAGCATCACTCCAACGAACTGCCGTGGCGAGAGTCGATCGCCGACGTCGTCCCGATCCCTGCAGACGGCGACGGACACATCGACTTGGCACAGCTCGAGAAAGAGCTCGAGACGTACGCCGAGCGCCCCCTGATGATCGGGAGCTTCTCGGCGGCGAGCAACGTCACCGGCATCCTCAGCGACACCGGGGGTATCTCGGCATTGCTGCACCGCTACGGCGCACTGTCGTTCTGGGACTTCGCGGCGGCGGCGCCGTACATCGACATCGAGATGTATGGTCCGGCGAGCACCAGCCCGCTGAGCTACAAGGACGCCATCTTCCTCAGTCCGCACAAGTTCGTGGGTGGCCCCAGCACTCCTGGCGTGCTCGTCGTGCGACGTGAGCTGCTCACCAATAGCGTGCCAGATGTGCCGGGCGGAGGCACCGTCGCTTACGTCAACCCGGTCGAGCACCGCTACCTCTCCGACCCCGTCCAGCGCGAGGAGGGTGGCACGCCGGCGATCGTGGAGGCCATCCGTGCGGGACTTGTCTTCCAGCTCAAGGAGGCTGTGGGAGTCGAGGTGATCCGCCAGCACGAGGAGAGCTTCGTCCGGCGTGCGCTCGCCAGCTGGGCGAAGGAGCCAGCCATCGAGATCCTCGGCAACCTCGAGGCCGAGCGACTCTCCATCGTGTCGTTCGTGGTCCGCGCCCCCAGCGGGAGCTACCTGCACCACAACTTCGTGGTGGCGCTGCTCAACGACCTGTTCGGCATCCAGTCGCGGGGTGGCTGCTCGTGCGCCGGGCCGTACGGTCACAGGTTGCTCGGCATCGATCTCGAACAGTCGCACGAGTTCGAGCGTGAGATCACTCGTGGCTGTGAGGGCATCAAACCGGGATGGGTCCGCGTCAGCTTCAACTACTTCATCTCGGAGGCAGTGTTCGAGTACATCGTCGAGGCCGTCCGACTGGTCGCCCGAGACGGTTGGCGAATGCTCGGCCTCTACGGCTTCAACGCCGACCGCGGCCTCTGGGTGCACCGCCGAGGCCCGGTCGAGCCGCCGATGCGGCTGACCGAGATCTCCTACGGCCCGGACGGAGAGATGCGGTTCCCCCGGCACGGCCGCACTGCACCGGAGTCAGCACTGACGGCCTACCTGGAGGAAGGGGCGTCCTTGCTCCGGGCCACCACGCCTCCGGACCTCTCCGTGTCCACGCAGAAGGTCTCGCTGGACTTCGAACAACTGCGCTGGTTCGACCTGCCTCCGGTGTGCCTGGAGCCGATGACGACCCCCAACGGCTCTTCGGAGGCCGACTCTGATCTCGGATCCGCAGAGTGATGGTGGCAGCTCGCGAGGAAGAGCGGCAGCGAGGGCAGTAGCACCGCAATACCAGGCAGACGTCGAGTCGATCCTCGCCGCTCGGCACGACAACGGCGCGGACTTCTGGGCCACGCCTGACGGTCGGCTGTCCAAGGGTGGGCCGTTCTCGACGCTGACCGGTGCTGTTCACGTTTCCGCAGGTCAGGCGTTGTATGGCGAATGGGCTGGCCTGTAGGCCGGGAAGAATCCCCGCGGGAATGACCATTGGTGGTCATACATGGCGCAAGCCTCTGACCTGCGGAAACGTGTTGAGGACCGATGGTCCACGACGACGGTGAACGAGAATCACTGCCACAGTAATGGCACAGTAGAACGACTCGTGCCTGGCTCTGGTCGGGACCTGGCTCAACCGGTCGCCGGTCGTTCAAGAACTCCCGGCGGCTACGTCGAACCAGGCCATCACGCCCCTCAAGGATCGTTCCTGCACCTAGCCTCGGGATTCCTCGATGTCGCTGTATCACCGATGAAATCCCCGGGCGTTCCGCGCCTCGGATGACGCGATCGGTCCAGCGAAGTGCTTGACGTGTCTCCGGGGGGCGACGATAGTTCGGACCCGAACGACTTGTTCGTGTGTGCGACCGAAAGGAAACGTCATGATCACTCCCGACCACGGGGGAGCGAAGGCGTCCGCGAAGCGCGCCCCGCGCAAGGCCCCGGCTGCGCGCAAGGCGGCCACGCCGCGCAAGAAGGCGGCGCCAGGCAAGACGGTCGCGCCGATCCGAGTCCCGGTCCCGACCGGCCCGGAGCCCATCGCGACCACGGCCACGGACGCCGCGTTCGCGCCCGCCGCTCCGAGCGACGCGCCGCGCCGCGCGATGCGGAACATGTCGGAGGTGCGCCACTTCTTCCGTACCAACGACGTGCCGATCTACTTCATCGGCGCCACCCCTTTCAACCTGCTCGGGCTCGACCGCTGGGTTCG
>JBDSPC010000271.1:0-14979 GCA_039914485.1 Nocardioides sp. | reverse complement strand
CGCACCCTGCTCGAGAAGTCGCTGCGCGACATCGGCCGCGACGTCCGCGAGATCACCCGCTTCCTGGTCACCCACGTGCACCGCGACCACTACACGCAGGCGGTGACGGTGCGTCGTGAGTTCGGCTCGCACGTCTCGCTCGGCATCGGCGACAAGCCGACCCTCGACCTCATCCACTCCGCCGACCGTGACGGCGAGGACCCGCACGTCGCGATGCTCAACGCGGCCGGGGCGCCGCAGATCGGCCGCGAGTGGGGCGAGTTCACCAGGAACTCGACGCCCGACCTGACGATGTGGGAGTACCCCGACACCTGGCTGGACGCCGACACGGAGCTCACCGTCGGCGACCGCACCATCGACGCCGTGCACACGCCCGGCCACACCCAGGGCCACTACGTCTTCGCGGACAAGCCGGCCGGCCTGCTCTTCGCCGGCGACCACGTGCTGCCCACGATCACCCCGTCCATCGGCTTCGAGCCCGCGCTGGCCGAGCAGCCGCTCGGCGATTTCATGGCCTCGCTGACCAAGGTGCGAGGGCTGCCCGACCTCACGCTGCTGCCCGCCCACGGTCCGGTCGCGCCGAGCTCCCACGCCCGCGTCGACGAGTTGCTCGCCTTCCACGAGGTGCGGCTCGCCCTTTCCGTCGCGGCGATCGAGGGCGGGTCGCAGACGGCGTACGACGTGGCGAGTGTGCTGCCCTGGACGCGACACGAGCACTCGCTCAAGGACCTCGACGTCTTCAACGCGGCACTGGCGACCCTCGAGACGCGCGCGCACCTCGAGCTGCTGGTCGCGCGCGGCGACCTGTCCCGCGGCGAGACCGACGGGCTCGTGCTCTACAAGGCCTGACGCACCATCGGGCGATGGGCGACGCCGTCCTCGACGAACTCGGGCCCGCTGATCTCGAAGCCGTAGCCGGCATAGAACCCGGTCAGGTCCACCTGCGCGTCCAGCCGGATCTCGCGGTCGCCGACCTCGGCCATCGCGGCGGCCATCAGGTCGCGTGCGATGCCGCGGCCGCGGGCGGCGGGCGTGACGACGACGCGACCGATCCGAGCGTGCGTCCCGTCGTCGAGCACGCGGAGGCAGGCGATCAGGTCGTCGCCGTCGTGGGCCAGCACATGGCGGGTGGCCGGCTCGAGGTCGCGACCGTCGAGATCGGGGTACGGCGACTGCTGCTCGACGATGAAGACCTGCTGCCGCAGCCGCCAGAGGTCGTAGGCCTCCCGCGAGGTCAGCTCGTCGAAGGAGGCGACCCTCACGACAGGAACTCCACGACCTGCCGGAAGGCCCGGCCGGCCTCGGGGACGAGCGGCAGCAGGCCGTAGACGTGGATCAGCCCGGGCTCCTCGACGGTGGTCAGCTCCCAGTCGGACTCGGCAGCGCGGGCGGCCAGCAGCCGACATCCCGGCGCGAGGAGGTCCCGCGTTCCGTAGAGCAGGATCGCCGGCGGCAGCCCGGAGAGGTCGGCCAGCGCCGGCGACACCTCGGGTCGGGCGAGATCGTCGGCCGAGCCGGCCCACCACTCGGCGTACGCCCTCAGCTTGGTGATCTTGAGCCACGGGTCCTGCAACGCCACGACGGCCGTGTCCGGGGTGCTCTCGGTGAGGTCGACCCAGGGTGCGTGAAGCACGAGGTGCGTGGGCTGGGGGAGTCCGCGATCGCGCAGTGCAACGGCGAGGGCCAGCGCGATGCCACCGCCCGCGGAGTCGCCGGCCACCACGATGCCGCCCGGCTCCTTGGCCCAGCGCGCGGCGTGCTCGACGAGCGCCTCGTGCGAGTCGCGCCAGGAGTGCTCGGGGGCGAGCGGGTAGTCCGGCATCACGACGCGGGCGCCGAGTGCGGTCGCGAGCCGGGTCGCGTAGCGCACGTGGAACGCGTCGATCGGCGCCATGAAGCCGCCGCCGTGGACGTAGTAGATCGTCCGGGTCACGTCCTGGTGGCGCGGCGTGATCGTGAAGGACGGGAAGCCGAGGTCCTCGGTGACGACACTGAAGCGACGCCCGAAGCGGGGCACCGCCCTCGACGGCAGCGACCGATCCAGTCCCGCGTGCCACTGCTCGACCCGCGCGCGCTCGGCGGTGTCGGTGTCGAACTCTCGCGCCTTGCGCAGCTTGGGGACGGCGGTGGCCAGGAAGTCGTGGCGGCGGCTCGGCATGACCGCAATGTAGCGGTGGACCCGACTCGGAGTCGTCCGCGCTGCGGCGTACGCTAGAGCCACAAGACAGGGGAGCACGCCAGTGCTGAGAGTGCGGTGAGTCCGCAGACCCTCCGAACCTGATCCGGTTAGCACCGGCGATAGGGAGTCAACCGCATGTTGCGTTCCATGGCGTTGTCGTCCGCCCTCCTCCTGGCCCTGTCCGGGTGCAGCACGATGGGCGGCGAGGACCCCGAGCCGACGGCTTCCGAGCCGACGTCGTCGGCCGCGGGTGAGGTCGGCGGCGAGGTCGTGCTCGTCACGCACGAGTCGTTCAACCTGCCCAAGAAGCTCGTGAAGGCGTTCGAGGCCGAGTCCGGCATCGACCTCGTCACCCGTGCCGCCGGCGACGGCGGCACCCTGACCGCGAAGCTCTCGCTGACGAAGGACAACCCGACCGGCGATCTCGCGTTCGGCGTCGACAACACCTTCGCCTCGCGCCCCCTCGACGAGGGCGTCTTCGCGACCTACGAGCCGACGCTGCCGCCGGGCGCCGCGGACTACGCGCTCGACGAGGGCGCCGACAAGCTGACCCCGATCGACGTCGGCCACGTCTGCGTCAACGTCGACACGACCTGGTTCGACAAGGAGGGCATCAAGCCGCCGGCCACCTTGGCCGATCTCACAGACCCGACCTATGCCGGACTGTTCGTCACCCCCGGCGCCTCGACCAGCTCGGTCGGGATGTCCTTCCTGCTCAGCACGATCGCGGAGTACGGCGACGAGGGCTGGCAGGAATATTGGACCGACCTGCTCGCCAACGACACCTTGGTCGTCGACGGCTGGGAGGACGCCTACTACGGCGACTTCACCCAGGGCGGCGGCAAGGGTGCGCGCCCGATCGTCGTGTCCTACGACTCCTCGCCGGCCTTCACCGTCGCCGACGGCAAGTCCTCCACCGCCGCGCTGCTCGACACCTGCTTCCGCCAGGTCGAATACGCGGGCGTCCTGTCCGGCGCGGCCAATCCCCAGGGCGCGCAGGCCGTCATCGACTGGCTGCTCTCCGACGAGGTCCAAGCCGCGTTGCCGACCGCGATGTACGTCTTCCCCGTGAGCGGCAGCGTCGAGGTGCCGGCGGACTGGGCGACGTACGCCGTCCAGCCGACCGCTCCCCTCAGCGTCTCGCCGGCCGACATCGCCGCGAACCGGGAGCAGTGGCTCTCGGAGTGGACCGACGTCATCACGCGATGACCGCATGAGGCGCTGGCTGACCCTCGCGCTGCTCGCGACCGGGCCCGTCCTGGTCGTGGGGGTCTTCTTCGTGCTGCCGGTCAGCGGCATGGTGGCGCGCGGGTTCTTCGCCGACGGCGTCTTCGATCCCCGCGGGGTCGTCGAGGTGCTGACGCGACCGCGGGTGGCCAGGGTCGCGTGGTTCACGGTCTGGTCGGCCGGTACGGCGACGGCGCTGGCCGTGCTGCTCGGGCTGCCGGTCGCCAACGTGTTGCACCGGCTCGCGCTGCCCGGGCGACGACTCATCCGGGCGGCGCTGCTGGTGCCGTTCGTGCTGCCGACCGTCGTCGTCGGGGTCGCCTTCCGGTTGCTGCTCGGTGAGGGCGGACCGCTCGGCTTCCTCGGTCTCGACGGCACACCGGTGGCGATCATCGCCGGTCTCGTCTTCTTCAACGTGGCGGTCGTGATCCGCGCTGTCGGCGCGGCGTGGGAGTCGCTCGACACGCGTCCAGCGGAGGCGGCCGCCGCGCTCGGCGCGACCCCGGCCCAGGTGTGGTGGACGGTGACGCTGCCGGCACTGCGCCCGGCGATCGTGAGTGCAGCCAGCGTCGTGTTCCTCTTCTGCGCGACCGCGTTCGGGATCGTGCTGACCCTCGGTGGCGTGAAGTATGCAACCGTCGAGACCGAGATCTATCTCCTGACGACGACCCTCTTCGACCTGCAGGCGGCGGCCGCCCTCTCCGTCCTGCAGCTCGTCGTGGTGGTGGCGCTGCTGGGACTGGCGGCCCGGCTGCGGGCCACGCCGGACGCCACGGCGAACCGCTCCACCGCACGGCCGCGAAGGATCCGCTCCGGAGACGCGCCCGCGATCGTGGTCACGGTGCTCGTGCTGGCCATGGTCGCGGCCCCCATCGTCACGCTTGTGCTGGGTTCCTTCCGCACCGACGCAGGTTGGTCCCTGCTCAACTACCGCGCCCTCAACCACGTCAACGAGGCGCTGCCCGTGCCCGTCACCGACGCGCTCATCACCTCCCTGCGCACGGCCGTCGATGCGACCTGGATGGCGCTCTCCATGGGCCTGGCCGTCGCGGTGCTCGTGACCCGTCGCTCCCAGACCCGCGGGGAGCGACGCGCCCGCGGCATCCTCGACGGTTTCTTCATGCTGCCGCTCGGTGTCAGTGCGGTGACGCTCGGCTTCGGCTTCCTGATCACGCTCGACCACCCGCCCCTCGACCTGCGCGACTCCCCGCTGCTGGTGCCGATCGCGCAGGCCCTGGTGGCGCTGCCCCTCGTCGTCCGCACCCTCGTCCCCGTCCTCGCCGGCATCGACGACCGGCAACGACAGGCCGCCGCCTCGCTCGGCGCCTCGCCGTGGCGGGCGCTGCTCACCGTCGACCTGCCGGTGGTGTGGAAGCCGTTGCTGGCCGCGAGCGGGTTCGCCTTCGCCGCGTCACTGGGGGAGTTCGGTGCGACCTCGTTCCTGGCCCGCGACGACCACCCGACCGTGCCGGTCGTGATCTTCCGGCTGATCGGGCACCCCGGCGAGCTCAACTACGGCATGGCCCTGGCTGCCTCCGTCGTGCTCGCCACCGCCACCGCCGTGGTCGTGCTCGCCGTCGAGCGCCTGCGCGTCCCGTCCGTGGGAGCCTTCTGACGATGCTGACCCTGACCGATGTCTCAGTCGCCTACGACGGTGTCGTCGCCGTCGACGACGTCTCGCTGGAGGTCCCGGACGGCTCGATCCTGGCCGTCCTCGGTCCGTCCGGCTGCGGCAAGTCCACGCTGCTGCGCGCGGTCGCCGGGCTCGAACCACTCACGGCCGGCAGCATCGCCTTCGACCAGGTCGGCGTGGACCGGCTGCCGACCCACAAACGCGGCTTCGCGCTGATGTTCCAGGACGGGCAGCTGTTCGGGCACATGTCGGTGGCCCGCAACGTCGGCTACGCCCTGCGCCTGCGCCGCCGGCCGTCCGACGGACGCGTCGCCGAGCTCCTCGCCCTCGTCGGGCTCGAGGGATACGCCGATCGCCTCCCCGCCACCTTGTCCGGCGGCGAGCGCCAGCGGGTCGCGCTGGCCCGCGCGCTCGCCGTGGAGCCGCGCCTGCTGCTGCTCGACGAACCCCTCTCCGCCCTCGACGCCGGCCTGCGCGAGCGGCTCGCGGTCGACCTGCGCGAGATCCTGCACGCCGCGGGCACCACGGCGCTGATGGTCACCCACGACCACGAGGAGGCCTTCCACGTCGCCGACCGGCTCGCGGTGATGCGCGAGGGTCGCGTCGTCCAGTCCGGCCCGATTGCGGATGTGTGGGCGGCCCCGGTCGACACCGAGACCGCGCTGTTCCTCGGCTACGCGCGCGTGCTGACCGGGAGGGCCGCCGCGACCGTGCTGGCCGCGATCGAGACCCGCGACGCGTCCGGGCAGGCTGGCGCCCTCGACACCGGCCGTGCCGAGGATGTTGTCGGCATCGCCGTACGCCGATCGGCGCTCGTCGCCGACGAGCGCGGCCCACTCCTCGGATCGGTGGAGTCGGCGCGCGCGACCCCGGAGCTGGTCCGGCTGGTCGTCGAGGTCGGTGACGTTGGTCTCGTCGATGCGGTCGCTCCCCGCGACAGCCACTGGGGACCGGGCGAGAAGGTGCGGTTGAGCGTCGATCCCACGCGGGTCGCCCCGATCCCGCGAATCTGACCTGTCGCAGGCCCCTGCCTAGACTGCCCCTCGTGTATCGCCCGGCCTATGCCCTCCTCGTGGGAACCGCGACCCTCATGGGTGTCCTCGCGGTCGTCGCCGCGATCACCCTGGACCGCAAGCTGGTCGACCCCGAAGGCTTCCTCGGACCGTCGTGGGCGCGCCTGCCCCTGCTGGTGCTCGGTGCCTTCCTGCTCGACATGCTGCCGCGCACCCTGTGGGTGTCACGCCTGAACCCCAAGCTGATGGCCGACATCGTCAAGAACCGTGTCCGCGACCACTGGACGCGCGAGCGGATGACGCTGGTCGTCATGGGCCTGGTGTGCTTCTACATCACGTATGTCAGCTATCGAAACCTCAAGTCCTTCCTGCCGTTCATCATGGGTGAGGAGAAGTACGACCGCGAGCTGCACCTCGTCGACCGGGTGCTCTTCCTCGGCCACGAGCCGGCCACGGTGCTGCACACGATCTTCGGCACCGGCCCCAGCGCGCACGTGCTCTCGTCGGTCTACCTGTGGTTCCTGCCGCTGGTCCCGCTCGCCTTGGCGGCCTGGCTCGTGTGGTCGCGCAACATCACCTTCGGCTACTGGTTCGCCACCTCCCAATGCCTTGCGTGGACCCTCGGAACCGCCTCCTATTACGCCCTGCCGACACAAGGCCCAGGCTTCTTCTATCTCTGGCTCTACGAAGACCTGCCAAGCACCGGCTCCGGCGCGTTGATGGATTCGTTGTCCAATACGCGCTCCGATGTGATCCGCCAAGGCGCCGCCGGTGCCGTCCAATCGGTCGCCGGGTTCGCCAGCCTGCACGTCGCGATCACCCTGCTCGTGGCGCTGATGGTGCAATACACGCTGCGCAACCGGATCGTGCACTGGGTCTTCTGGATCAACTTCGCGATCACCGTCGTCGCCACCTTGTACTTCGGCTGGCACTACATCGCCGATGACATCGCCGGCGTCGCGATCGCGCTCTTCTCGTTCTGGCTCGGCGGTCTCGCGAGCGGGCAGAAGTTCGACCGCGGGGGACTCGCCTCGCACCCGACGTCGACCACCTCGAAGGTGCCCGTCGACGCGGACTGAGCGGGCCGCTCCATCCGGCAGGCGGGCCACGTGCGCCACCTGAACTTCCACTCGAGCGAGTGGAAGTTCAGTCGATTTTCGACGATCCCACGCTCAGCACGGGATGGATTTCCACTCGTGCGAGTGGAAATCCAGGGGGGCCGGACCGGGCGCACCCCCAGTGATACCGGGCAACCTCGAGAACTACATTGGTGTAGTTCGCAAGTCGACACGCCGACGACCCGCGAGTTTTTTGTGAAAGTTGTTCCCTTTGGGGCTGGTGAGCACTAACGTGCCGCAAGTGTCATGGGTGAAAGGGAAGTCACCCATGGCCGTCTACTGCCAAGGGGAATCACCGTGCGAGCCCTGTCTGCGCCCACCGTTCGTCGAACGCCGATCCGCTGGATCGTCGCCTCGACGCTGAGCCTGACCCTGCTCGTCGTCGGTGTCGGTGTCGGTGCTGCCTCGGCCGCCGACGACGACATGCCCTCCGAAGGCGAGGTCGCGGCGGCGCAGGCCGACGCCGCCGACGCGGCGCGCGACGTGAACGCCGTACGCGCCGACCTGGCCGTCGCCAACGACCGGCTCCGGTCCTCCGCGGTCTCCGCGTCGCAGGCCGCTGAGGCCTACAACGGTGCACGGTGGGCCGCCGACGAGGCGCGTGCGGCCGCCGCGCATGCCAACGATGCCGCGAGCGTGGCCCGCGCCGATCTCGAGCAGAGCCGCCAGGTGTACGCCGATGCGCTGGTCGACAGCTACCAGTACAACCCCGAGCTCCAGGGCTTCGCGGCCCTCGTCGGGGCCGACGGGATCGAGTCCGTCCTCGACACCACCGCCACCATGCAGACCACCGAGCGCGCGCTCGACAGCAAGTACGACGCCTTCGAGTCCGCCTCGACGCTGGCCGGCGTCGCCGACACCCAGGCCGAGGAGGCACTCGCCAAGGCCGAGAAGCTCGAGGGTGAGGCGGCCGCCGCTCGCAACGTCGCTGCCGCGGCCGAGGAGCAGGCCGGTGCCGAGGCCGAGTCCATCGCGCGCACCAAGACCGACCTGATCGAGGAGCTCGCCGACCTCCAGGGCATCAGCTACGCCCTGGCCGAGAAGCGCCAGTCCGCGCTCGAGAAGAAGGCCGCCGAGGCCGCCGCCGCTGCCGCCCAGAAGGCCGCCGAGGAAGCAGCCGCCCAGGCCGCGAAGGAGGCCGCCGAGCAGGCCGCAGCCCAGGCCGCCGCCGAGAAGGCCGCCCAGGAAGCCGCGGCCAAGGCGAAGAAGGACAAGGAGTTGGCCACCCCGACCCCGACCCCCACGCCGACTCCCACCAAGGCCCCGACGAAGGTGCCGACCGAGACGCCCACCGCCACCGCGACGCCGACGCCGACCGTCACGCCCACCGCGACGCCGTCCACGGTCCCGACGACGGTGCCCACCCCCGTGCCGACGACGGTCCCGACCCCCGTGCCGCCGGCCACGACCGGCGACCCCGCGGCCGCCATCGCCTTCGCCGTCGCCCAGATCGGCGACCCCTACAAGTGGGCCGCGTCAGGTCCCGACGCCTGGGACTGCTCCGGCCTGACCGCCGGCGCCTGGGCGGCCGGTGGCAAGACGCTGCCCCACTACTCGGTCGCTCAGTACACCGGCTCCACGCCGATCACCTCCGCCGAACTCGTCCCCGGCGACCTGCTCTTCTGGGGCTCGAGCTCGAAGTCGAGCTCGATCTACCACGTCGCGCTCTACGTCGGCGACGGCCAGATGATCCACGCGCCCCGCACCGGCCGACCCGTCGTCCAGGAGTCGATGTACTCCTGGACCACCCCGAACTTCTTCGCACGCCCCTGACGCCAGCCCCCGATGGCGCTCAGTCGGCGGTGAGCCGGCCACATTCGCACCGAACACGAATGTGGCCGGCTCACCCATGTCTGGCTCAGCCGGGGATCGGCGTGACCTTCGTCGCCAGCCTGGCCGCGAGCTCTCCCGGGTCGAGGGTCCCGGCCAGGATCCGGGTGGTCGGCCAGTCCGACGTGTCGAGGCCGGAGAGCTGGTCGAAGACGGCCATGTCTGCGGCGTACAACGAAGCCAAGGACGCCAGGTCGGATGCGGTCGGCGCGGTGCCGGTGACGACCGAGGCTCCGGCGTAGCGGTTGCGCAGCGGCGGGTGCTCCTCGAAGCGCGGCAGGCCGAGGTGGTCGGTGGCCCGGTCGACGGACGGGTTGAAGGCCGCCAGCATCTGCCGGAACTCCAGCAGCAGCCACTGCTCGCGCGAGAACACCGAGAAGCCGTGCTGCAGCTGCGCCCCGTAGTAGCCCCGCGCGATGCCGGACATGTGCTTGTAGCGCATCGGCTTCACGTCGGTCGGCACCGACGTCGGCAGGGACGTCGGGCGGAACTCGGTGAGGAACACCGGCCAGTCCGGCCAGTCGGGGTGGCGGGTGCGCAGCATGGTCCAGTGCGAGAACAGCCGCTCGATCGGGTCGCGGAACACCGCGATCAGCGGCAGGTCCGGGTTGTAGGCGCGCATCCGCTCCAGGGCGTTGGGCCAGAAGAGGTAGACCGGGGTGGAGTCGCCGACCATCGTGTGGATCTTCGCTCGCCGCGGCGCGGTGTAGTCGCGCTCGTAGTCGGGGTGCGCCCAGTCGTAGTCCTCGTTGTTGAAGAAGTGCGCTTCCTTGCGCGGCGGCCGGCACACGAGGCGGTGCTGGCTGATCGTCCCGGACAGCGTCGAGGTCCCGCTCTTCTGGACACCGACGATCGAGAAGTTGTAGGCCATGCGTCCGAAGTCGGCCTCGGGCTCGGGACGGTTCACGCGCGCGACGCTACCTTGTGGGACATGACGACGAGTGACGCTCTCGAGAACGTGACCGACGAGCCCGCGGCGACCGAGGAGAAGGGCGACGGCTACGTGCAGCCCGTCGTCGACGTCGCGGCCCTGACGACGCTTCTCGACGGGAAGTACGTCGATGTGCGCGCGCTCGTGCGCGACAACCTCGACCAGCACCACCAGATCCTGGTGGACGCCGAGGAGATGAGCACCGCCGACTTCCGTGACCGCGTGCGCGACGTCGTGGTCGAGATGGCGAGCACCGGCCAGACCGGCATGGGCTTTCCCGAGGCGTACGGCGGAGGCGGGGACATCGGAGCGTCGGTGGCCGCCTTCGAGACGCTCGCGCTGGGTGACCTCAGCGTGCTGGTCAAGGTCGGCGTGCAGTTCGGTCTCTTCGGCGGCGCGATCCTCCAGCTCGGCACGAAGCCGCACCATGACGCATATCTGGCCGACCTCATCACCGGCAAGCTGATGGGCTGCTTCGCGATGACCGAGACGGGACACGGGTCCAACGTCCAGGCGCTCGGGACCGCGGCGACGTACGACGTCGCGACCCAGGAGTTCGTGATCACGACCCCCGACGACGCGAGCCGCAAGGACTACATCGGCAACGCGGCCGCGCATGCCGATGTCGCGGTGGTCTTCGCCCAGCTCGAGGTCAGCGGCGAGGGCCGCGGGGTGCACGCGTTCGTCGTGCCCGTCCGCTCCGATGGGTTGGTGCTGCCCGGCGTCCGGATCGAGGACTGCGGCCGCAAGATGGGGCTCAACGGCGTCGACAACGGCCGCATCTGGTTCGACGGCGTGCGCATCCCGCGGGCCAACCTGCTCAACCAGTTCGCCGACGTCACCGAGACCGGCGACTACGAGAGCTCGATCGAGAACCCCAACAAGCGCTTCTTCACCATGCTCGGCACGCTCGTCCAGGGCCGCGTCTGCGTCGGTGGCGCCGGCATCAACGCGTCGAAGGTCGCGCTCACGATCGCCACCCGCTACGCGGCCCACCGCCGTCAGTTCGAGGCCGCCGACCCCGACCAGGAGCAGCTGCTCCTCGACTACGGCATGCATCAGCGGAGACTCTTCCCGCTGATCGCGCGCACCTATGCGCTGCACTTCGCGCAGGAGTACGTCGCCGGCGCACTGCACGACGTCTTCATGGGCGTCACCGATGACGAACAGTCGCGGCGAAAGCTCGAGTCGCGGGCGGCCGGCCTCAAGGCGCTGGGCACCTGGCACGCGACCCGGACGATCCAGGAGTGCCGCGAGGCGTGTGGCGGCGCGGGCTACCTCAGCCAGAACCGCTTCGACGCCTTGAAGGCGGACACCGACGTCTTCACGACCTTCGAGGGTGACAACCACGTGCTCCTGCAGCTGGTCGCGAAGGGACTGCTCACCGACTACTCCAGCGAGTTCTCCGACATGGACCAGTTCGGCATGGTCAGGTTCGTCGCCGGCCTGGCCGTCGAGACGATGATCGAGAAGACCAGCGCGCACAAGCTGTTCCAGCGGATCAAGGACGCGTTGCCGGGCGGCGACCAGTGGGACCAGGAGGCCGGCCTCTTCGACCCCAACTACCAGCGCGCGATGCTGCGCTTCCGTGAGGAGCACATGCTCGCCGGGGTCGCGCGTCGCCTCAAGCGCGGCATCGATAACGGCATGAACCCGGGCGAGGTGTTCTCCCGCGTCCAGGACCACGTCATCGGAGCGGCTCGTGCGCACGTCGAGCGGATGGTGCTGGACGCCTTCATCCTCAAGACCCGCGCGCTGCCCGAGGGCGACCAGAAGGTCGCGCTCAACCTGCTGTGCGACCTGCACGCGCTGACCACGATCGAGGCGGACCGGGCGTGGTTCATCGAGCACGGCCGCCTCTCCACCGCCCGGTCGAAGGCGATCAGTCGCGAGATCAACGGCCTGTGCCGCAAGATCCGCCCGCTCGCCGTCGACCTCGTCGACGCGTTCGGCGTGCCCGAGGCGATGCTGCGCTCCCAGGAGATCCTCGCGTGACCGCCCCGGTCTACGTCGTCCTCGGGGCCGGTCCCGGCCTGGGCCTCGCCACCGCGCGCCGGTTCGCCGACACCGGGCACGCGGTCGTGCTCGTCGGACAGACGACGGAGCAGATGTCGCCGCTCGCTGAGCATTTGCGGTCTGGAGGAGCGACGGCGGAAGGCGTGGGAGCGGACCTCACCGACCCCACGGCCGTCACGGCCCTCATCGAGGGCGTGATCGAGCGCCACGGCCGGATCGACGTCCTCCACTTCAACCCCAGCGCCTGGCGCGAGGCCGACGTCCTGCATCTCACGCCTGAGCAGCTCTTCGAGGACCTCGCCCTCGGCGTCGCGCCGCTGCTGCCAGCGATCCAGGCCGCGGTCGGCGCGATGGCGCCCGGCTCTCGGGTGCTCGTGACCGGCAGCATGGCCGCCGACCAGCCGAGTCCGGCAGCACCCAGCCTGGGGATCCAGAAGGCCGCGGTCCGCAATCTCGTGACCAGCATCGACGCCACGCTGTCCGAGCGCGGCATCCGCGCCGTCGCCGTACAGATCAATGGATCGCTGGCGAAGGAGGGTCCGTTTGCGCCGCCCGCCGTGTCCGCGGCCCTGCACGCCGCGACCGTGCGATCCGACGACGGATGGACCGCGCACGTGGGCTACGACGGATGACCTTCGGAGGCCTGTCGACCCGCTGGGAGCCCACCGGCGAGAGTCGTGGGCTGGCCGTGATCGCGCCGGGGCGCGCCTACTCGCCGGCGGCGCCGTTGCTGGAGTTCGCCCGGCAGGGGTTGATCCAGCACGGGTTCACGGTCCAACAGATCTGGTGGGACACCACCGCTCGCTCGCAGGGCGATGATCCTGAGCGCTGGGTACGGCGACACGTCGAGGAGGCCCTCGCCCGCGAGGACGCCGACCACGTCGTCATCGTCGGGAAGTCGCTCGGCACCCACGCCGCGTCGTACGCCGCAGAGCGCGGGCTCGACGCCATCTGGCTGACCCCCCTGCTGGTCGAACCGGCGCTCGCCGAGGCGATCGCCGCCAACGCCGGACGCCAGCTCCTGGTCGGCGGGCTGGCCGACGAGCTCTGGGACGCAGCCGTCGCGCGCGAGCTCGCGGACGCCGGCTGCGACGTGTTGGAGGTGGCCGACGCCGATCACGGCATGGGCACTGCCGACGCCGTCCGCTCGGCCGAGATCCACCTCGAGGTCGCGCGCGCAGTGGACCGCTTCCTGGGGGGCCTGCCATGAAGCTCCCGCTCATCGGCGCCTGGGACGAGGACCCGCTCTGGGCCAGGTTCTACCCCCTGATGGTCGAGCACCCGGCGCTCGGCATGCCCCTGTGGCGGATCGGGCTCGGCAGCGACATCACCCGCCTGTACGCCGCCGCGCGCGAGATCGCCGGCCTGCCGGACGGCGCCCGGGTGCTCGACGTGCCGGTCGGCGGAGGTGTCGCACTACGCGGACTTCGACCGGGCGCCCACGTCGACTACGTCGCCGCGGACATCTCGCAGGCGATGCTGGACCGTGCTCTGGACGTCGCGCGACGGCGAGGCGTGGCCGACCAGGTCACCACGGCGATCGCCGACGTCGGCGACCTGCCCTTCGAGGACGGGACGTTCGACCTCGTCGTCTCCCTCACCGGCCTGCACGTCTTCCCCGACCCCCACCAGGCGATCCGCGAGATGGTGCGCGTGCTCAAGCCGGGCGCCGCGATCACGGGGAGCTCGCTGTTCACCGGCGACTTCCGCGGTCTGGCCAAGCGTTACGAGCTCGTCCACGCAGCGGGGCGCCGCGCGCAGATCCTCGGTCCGATGTGCAGTGCGGACGACGCACGCCGCTGGTTGGAAGAGGCCGGCGCGAGCGCCGTAGGGATCGAGATGAGCGGCGGCATGGGCTACTTCCGCGCGATCAAGAGCTGAGCTGTCACAGATCGCGGTCGGGCGGTGTCTCCATGTCATCCCACCGAACAAGGAGTGATGACATGCCCAGCAGCTTCCGCATCCCCAAGGCCACCATCGACGGCGCGTACGGCGCCGTGATGCGTCGCGTCGCGACCCGGATGTGGGGTCAGGTCCCCGACAACGCCTACGTCCTGTGGCACAACAAGAAGGTGATGAACGGTGTCTTCGGCTTCGAGCGCAAGGTCGCGAAATGGGACGCGCTCGACGCCCACCTCAAGACCTATGCCGTGATGGCGAGCGCCGGCGCGATCGGCTGTTCGTGGTGCATGGACTTCGGCTACTTCATGGCGCGCGAGGACGGCCTCGACCTCGCCAAGGTCCGCGAGGTGCCGCGCTGGCGCGAGTCGGCGGCCTTCTCCGACCTCGAGCGCGAGGTGATGGCCTATTCCGAGGCGATGACGGCCACTCCGCCCACCGTCACCGACGAGATGGTCGCCAGCCTCGACGAGCAGCTCGGCCACGCCGCGGTCGTCGAGCTGACGATGATGGTCGCCATCGAGAACGAGCGCTCGCGCTTCAACTCGGCCATGGGCCTCGCGAGCCAGGGGTACAGCGACGTGTGCGAGCTGCCCCTCGCCGTACCCTCGAACGCGTGAGCCGGACCGACGCCTTCGTCGCCCACCGCAACCTCCTCTTCACCGTCGCCTACGAGATGCTCGGCTCGGCGGCCGACTCCGAGGACGTGCTGCAGGAGGTCTGGCTGCGGTGGGCCGAGGTGACCGACGACGTGCAGGACGACCGCGCCTATCTCGTGCGGATCACGACCCGACTCGCGCTGAACAAGCTGCGCGGCAACGCGCGTCGCCGGGAGGAGTACGTCGGACCGTGGCTGCCCGAGCCGCTGCTGACCGCGCCCGGCGTGGCCGAGGACGTCGAGCTCGCCGACAGCGTCTCGACCGCGATGCTGCTGGTGCTGGAGACGCTGCCGCCGGTCGAGCGGGCGGTCTTCGTGCTGCGCGAGGTCTTCGACTTCCCCTACTCCGAGATCGCCGCGGCCGTCGACAAGTCGGAAGCGGCGGTCCGCCAGATCGCGCACCGTGCGCGCTCGCACGTCGAGGCCCGCCGGCCGCGCGAACAGCTCCCCGCGCAGGCGCACGGCGCCGTGCTGG
>JBDSPC010000136.1:0-15424 GCA_039914485.1 Nocardioides sp. | reverse complement strand
GCCAACTCCATCGTCTCCTCCAGCCTGCTCGGCAAGATGGCGGCCGCAGCCGGTCAGCCGCACGAGGAGACACTGACCGGGTTCAAGTGGATCAGCCGCGCACCGGGCCTCGCGTTCGGCTATGAGGAAGCGCTGGGCTACTGCGTCGATCCCGACCACGTCAAGGACAAGGACGGCGTCTCGGCACTGCTGTTGATGTGCGAGATGGCCGCCGCCGCGAAGGCCGAGGGCCGGGGGCTCAACGACCTCCTCGACGACATCGCCGCCGAGCACGGCCTGCACGCGACCGACCAGCTCTCCGTGCGCTTCGACGACCTGGCCGAGATCCCGGCCACCATGCAGCGGCTGCGCGAGAGCCCTCCGGCCAGCCTCGGCGGACTCGCGGTCGAGCGCATCGACGACCTCTCCCTGGGCAGCGACACCCTGCCGCCCACCGACGGGCTCAGGTTCGCGCTGGCCGACGGCGCACGGGTGATCGTCCGGCCGAGCGGCACCGAGCCGAAGGTGAAGTGCTATCTCGAGGTCGTCATCGCGATCGACCCCGAGGACGGCGTCGACGCCGCGCGGATCGCCGCGGCCGGCCGCCTCGACGCCATCAAGGGCGACATCAAGGTGGCGGCCGGCCTCTGAGCGGCCTCAGGCGAGGATCGTGACGGCCAGGGCGAGCACCGCCACGGTCATCAGCCCGATCGGCAGCCACGCCGGCTCGCGGCGTACGCCCGCAGCCAGCACCAGCTGCTCGTCGGAGAGCAGGCCGATCCCGGCCGTCGCGCGCGCCTGTTCCATCCGGGCGCGGATCTGCTGCTCGACGTGGTCGACGTAGTCGACCTCCCCGGCGGGCGCGGCGTCGTCCTTCGGCTTGCCCCCACGGATCGTCTTGCGCAACGGCCTGCCGAGTGCGCTGGAGACGTAGCGCTTGTCCCCCACTCGCACGGCCAGCACCTGGCGTACGGCGAGCTCCTCGATCGCCGCCAGCGGCAGCCGCTGGTGCTCGACCATGGTGCGCAGCACCAGGTGGTCGGCGGTCAGCGAGACCAGCGGCCAGAGCATCGAGGCCCACGCCAGCACGCCGAACAGACCGACCGCGGCCGCCAGCGGAGCCGGCACCGCACCCGGGTCCGCGACCGCGATCACGAGCACCACGGCACAGCCCATCACGGCGACGCTTCCCAGGATCCGGCCACTGGTGGGTCGGAACCGAATCTCGTCGTCAAAGTCCTCCGGCATTGCACTCCTCTTGTTTTTCCCGCACTGCCCTCCCCAACCCTATGCTGGCTCGGTGACGACAACTTCTGCCTCAATGGCGAGTGCGGGAGTCTTCGACGACGTCACGTCGTCGGAGTCATCCTTGCGCCGATTCCTGCACGGCTTGCCCGGTGTCGACCAGGTCGGAGCGGAGGCGCGGGCCGCGAGCCTGGGCACCCGCTCGATCAAGACCACCGCCAAGAACTTCGCCATCGACCTCGCGATCCGCATGGTCGACCTCACCACGCTCGAGGGTGCTGACACCCACGGCAAGGTGCGTGCGCTGGCGTCCAAGGCGATGCACCCTGATCCGGCAGACCCGACGTGCCCGATGACCGCGGCCGTCTGCGTCTACCCCGACATGGTCGCGACCGCGAAGGCCACGCTCGGCAGCTCCGGCGTCAACGTCGCCGCCGTCGCCACCGCCTTCCCCAGCGGCCGCGCCGCCCTCGACATCAAGCTCGCGGACACCCGCGACGCCGTCGAGGCCGGGGCCGACGAGATCGACATGGTGATCGACCGGGGCGCGTTCCTGTCCGGTCGCTACCTCGAGGTCTACGACGAGATCGTGGCCGTCAAGGAGGCCTGCGGCCCCGCCCACCTGAAGATCATCTTCGAGACTGGCGAGCTGCAGACCTACGACAACGTCCGCCGAGCCAGCTGGCTCGGGATGATGGCCGGCGGCCACTTCATCAAGACGTCCACCGGCAAGGTGCAGCCCGCGGCCACCCTGCCCGTCACCATGATCATGCTCGAGGCGGTCCGCGACTTCCGCGAGCAGACCGGGCAGATGGTCGGCGTGAAGCCCGCCGGTGGGATCAAGACGACCAAGGACGCCATCAAGTACCTCGTGATGGTCAATGAGGTCGCCGGCCCCGACTGGCTCGACCCCGACTGGTTCCGATTCGGCGCCTCCACGCTGCTCAACGACCTCCTGATGCAGCGCACCAAGATGGTCACCGGTCGCTACTCCGGCCCCGACTACTTCACCCTGGACTGAGGAACACACACATGGTCAAGGTTCCCGAGAAGGCCACTCCCTTCTTCGAATACGCCCCCGCCCCCGAGTCGCGGGCGATCGTCGACATCAAGGCGTCCTACGGCCTGTTCATCGACGGCGAGTTCGTCGACGGCCACGGCAAGAGCTTCAAGACGATCAGCCCCTCCACCGAAGAGGTGCTCGCCGAGATCGCCGAGGCCGACGACTCCGACGTCGACCTCGCGGTCAAGGCCGCCCGCCGCGCCCACTCCCGCGTGTGGGGCCGGATGCCCGGCAGCGAACGCGCGAAGTACCTCTACCGCATCGCCCGGATCATCCAGGAGCGCGGCCGCGAGCTCGCCGTGCTCGAGTCGATCGACAACGGCAAGCCGATCAAGGAGTCGCGCGACGTCGACATCCCGGTCGTCGCGGCGCACTTCTTCTACTACGCCGGCTGGGCCGACAAGCTCGGTCACGCCGGTCTCGGCGCCGACCCGAAGTCCCTCGGCGTGGCCGGCCAGATCATCCCGTGGAACTTCCCGCTGCTGATGCTCGCGTGGAAGATCGCACCCGCGCTGGCGGCCGGCAACACGGTCGTGCTCAAGCCGGCCGAGACGACGCCGCTCACGGCGCTGCTCTTCGCCGAGATCTGCCAGCAGGCCGACCTGCCGCCCGGTGTCGTCAACATCGTCACCGGCGCCGGCGCCACCGGCCAGGCCATCGTGGCCCACGCGGATGTCGACAAGGTCGCCTTCACCGGCTCCACCGACGTGGGCAAGGCCATCGCGCGTGCCGTCGCCGGCACCAAGAAGAAGGTCACCCTCGAGCTCGGTGGCAAGGCCGCCAACATCGTCTTCGACGACGCACCGATCGACCAGGCCGTCGAGGGCATCGTCAACGGCATCTTCTTCAACCAGGGCCACGTCTGCTGCGCCGGATCGCGCCTGCTGGTGCAGGAGTCGGTCGCCGACGAGGTGCTCGAGCGGCTCAAGCGCCGGATGTCCACGCTGCGTGTCGGCGACCCGCTCGACAAGAACACCGACATCGGCGCAATCAACTCCGCCGAGCAGCTGGCCAAGATCCGCGAGCTCTCCGCCATCGGTGAGGCCGAAGGCGGCGAGCGCTGGTCGCCCCCGTGCGACCTGCCGAAGAACGGCTTCTGGTTCCCGCCCACCCTGTTCACCGGCGTCACCCAGGCCCACCGCATCGCGCGCGAGGAGATCTTCGGCCCGGTCCTGTCGGTCATCACCTTCCGCACTCCCAAGGAGGCGGTCGAGAAGGCCAACAACACCCCGTTCGGCCTGTCGGCCGGCGTGTGGACCGACAAGGGCTCGCGCATCCTCTGGATGGCCAACCAGCTCCGCGCCGGTGTCGTCTGGGCCAACACGTTCAACAAGTTCGACCCCACGTCGCCGTTCGGTGGCTACAAGGAGTCCGGCTACGGCCGCGAGGGCGGCCTGCCGGGACTCGCGGCGTACCTGAAGGGAACCGACTGATGGCTCGCATCGACGTGAAGAAGACCTACAAGCTCTACATCGGCGGTGCGTTCCCCCGCTCGGAGTCGGGCCGGTCCTATGTCGTCAACGACGCCAAGGGCAACCTGATGGCCAACGCCGCGCAGGCGAGCCGCAAGGACGCCCGCGACGCGGTGATCGCGGCCCGCCACGCCTTCGGCGGCTGGTCCTCGAAGACGGCCTACAACCGCAGCCAGGTGGTCTACCGCATCGCCGAGGTGCTGGAGGGCCGGCGCGACCAGTTCGTCGCCGAGCTCCGCGCCTCCGAGGGCGTCACGGCCGCGAAGGCCAATGCCGCGGTCGACGCCGCCATCGACCGTCTGGTCTGGTACGCCGGCTGGGCGGACAAGATCACCCAGGTGGTCAGCTCCGCCAACCCGGTCGCAGGGCCCTACTTCAACATCTCCTCGAGCGAGCCGACCGGCGTCGTCGCGGTCGTCGCCCCCAGCGGTCCCCTGCTCGGGCTGGTCAGCGTGATCGCGCCGATCATCGTCACCGGCAACACCTGTGTGGTGATCGCCAGCGAGGAGCACCCGCTCACCTCGATCACCCTGGGCGAAGTCATGGCGACCTCCGACCTGCCCGGCGGCGTCGTCAACATGCTCACCGGTTCCGTCGCGGAGATCGCGCCCTGGCTGGCCTCGCACATGGACGTCAACGGCATCGACCTGACCGGTGTGACCGACGCCGACCTCGCCACGTCACTCGAGGTCGCGGCCGCCGACAACCTCAAGCGGGTCCGGCGAGCGCCCGAGGCTCCCATCGACTGGATGGCCACGCCCGGCATCGACCGGCTGACCGACTGGCTCGAGACCAAGACTGTGTGGCACCCGATCGGGATCTGATCCCGATCGGGCGCCGCCCGATCCGTGCTGGGTGGGCGATGCTCAGCGGCTGAGCAGACCCGACGCCAGCACCGTGATCATCGACTCGGGGCTGTCCGCCTCGAAGGCCTGGCCACCGGTGGCGTCGGCGATCTGCCCGAGCGCCGACATGTCCGCGCCGGCACCGATGCCGACGGGGATGATGCGCACGGGGCGTTCCGGGTCGTGCAGGGTCTCGAGCTCGCTGAGGAGCTGCGCGAGGGTCATCGACCCCGGGTCGTCGTTGACGCCACCGGTGAGCACGGACACGCTGTTGGAGTAGGCCGGGTTGTACTCGCGTGCGGCCAGCCGGTAGGCGGCCAGGACCGTGTCGTACAGCCCGGTGCCGCCGCCGGCGAGTCCCGGAACGACGTCGACCTGCTGGCGCAGGAGGTCGACCTGGGTCTCCCCCTTGCCGATCGGCGCGTCGAGACGGCGCAGCGGCGCGAGCTCTCGCCAGTCCTGTCCGGGTCCACCCTGGTTGGTGGAGAAGGCCCACAGCCCGATCCGGGCGTGGTCCGGCAGCGCGCCGAGCGCAGTCAGGGCACCACCGATGCCGATGTCCAGCCGGGTCGAGCCACCCACCGAGTCGTTCATGGCGTCGGAGGCTTCGAAGACGACCAGGATGCTGGACGGCACGGTCAGGTTGAACCAGCTGTCCATGGTGGCCCTGACCTGGTTCGCCTCGGCCGAGGGAAGCTGCTTGCTCGTGGTGACGCTCTCGTCGTCAGGCAGCGGGCCACCGTCGGGAGCCCGGAGCTGGTCACCGGCGATCGCTGCGAGACCTTCCTCGGTGGTGAACCACTTCGCGAGGCGCTCGCCGGTGCGTCCGGCGACGTCGAGCGAGCCGGAGCCGACACCGATTCCGCCAGCGCCGGCGTCAGGCTGGACGAGCGGGAAGTCGAGCACGGCGACACCGGTCGCCGGTTCCAGCCACGTGAGCGCTTCGTTGCCGCGCTTGGCGATCAGGAAGTCCCGCTCGGTGACGGGGATCAGCCGCTTGCTGCCGCCGGGAATGGTGTCGATGGTGACGGGTCGGAGCCGACCAGCAGCCACCTTGGCGCCGAAGCGCTGGGCGACGGGGACGATGGAGCGCTGGGCGGTCGTGATGTCGCCGACGCCCTCTGCGGCCTCGGAGAAGGGCGCGACCATCGCGAGCGCCGAGGCGCCGTTCTCCAGCGGGTCGTTCTTCACCAGGCGCGGCGAGCTGAGCGCCTCGAGCCAGGTGCGGGGCACCCGGATGGTGGAGCCGCTCGCCAGTCCGACGGGAGTGGTCGCCAGCGCGGGCACGATCGCCTTGCCCGTGAGGCCGGCATCGCCCAGCACGGTCTGCCACGCCGGGGAGTCCGGCACCCACAGGTCGGGGAGCACATTCTCGTCACCCTCGTCGACCTCCTCCTGAGCGGCCGAGACCTCGGCCACCGTCGCGGTGGTGACCTCGAGCTCGATGCACTGCGCGCTCTCCCCCATCGCGTCCACGGCCTCGTCGACCAGGTCGGCCATCGCGGGCGCGACGGTCATGGTCACCGTGGTCATGTCGGCGGGCGTGCAGGCGGCGGCGGCGGATCCGTCGTCGCCGAGCAGCGAGACCACGAACCAGCCGCAGGCGACGACCATGGCTAGCACGACGCCGATCACGGCGAGGCGGGTCTTCGAGGATCCGGGGGCGGCCGACTCGACGTCGGTCGGCTCGGGCGTGCTGGTGGCGTGGGAGCCGAACATGGTGCTGCCTCTCAAAGGCTCGGGGGGATTGCTGCGCTGACGATAGGCGGAGATGGTCGCCCCGGAAGCCGGAATCCCCAAAGTCGTTGTGCGCCTGAGACACTGGCCCGCGTGCGCGCCCGTGTCATCGTCCTCGCCGGACCCAGTGGAGCAGGCAAGTCGCGGTTGGCTGAGCGCCTCGGCCTCCCGGTGCTGCGGCTCGACGACTTCTACAAGGACGGCGACGACCCGTCGTTGCCGTTGATCACGAGCGGCGCCAACGCAGGCCTGGTGGACTGGGACCATCCCGACTCGTGGCTGCACGTCGATGCACTCGCGGCCCTCACCGCCCTGTGCCGTGACGGCTCGACCGAGGTGCCCGTCTACGAGATCTCCCAGAACGGCCGATGCGGCTCCCAGCCGCTCGACCTGGCGGGTTCACCCGTCTTCGTCGCCGAGGGCATCTTCGCGCCGGAGATCGTCCCCGACTGCCGCCGGGCCGGGCTGCTCGAGGCGGCGTACTGCATCACCCAACGACCCGTCGTGACGTTCTGGCGGCGGCTGAGCCGCGACCTGCGAGAGCGGCGCAAGCCGCCGCTGATGCTGGTGCGCCGTGGGGTCGCGCTGATGCGCGACCAGCAGCGAGTGGTGGCCCACGCCGTCGAGCTCGGTTGTGACGTGGCGACCCCCGACCACGCCTTCGCGCTCCTCACCGCCGACCGCAGCCCGGCATGAGCCTCACCGACACCGGCAAGCTGGTGCTGGGGCGCCGCTTTCAGCAGCCCGACCAGCGCAGCTGCGGTGCCGCGGTCGCGGTGATGGCCGAGGCCCTGCACAACGACGGCTACGCCCGCCGGCTCCTCGCCGGTGGCGACGACGAGTTCGCCCGCGAGGTCCGGGCGATGCACCGCCGGATCACCGGCCCGGTCGACGCGACCGGTGCCGTCCAGACTCCCTGGCTGCGCGCGATCGGCACTCCCCCGTGGGCGCTGGTCCGCCAGCTCGGTCGCAGCTCGGGCCGGGGTCGTGTCGTCACGGCTCGCCTCAGGCCGGGGCGTGCCTGGTCGGCGATGACGACCAGCCTCGCCGCGGGCGCACTGGTCCCCGCCTATGTCGGCAGCCGCTGGCTGCCGCGCCACCTCGTGCTGGTCGTGCAGCCGTTCGACGACGCCGTCCGTGCCTACGAGCCGAGCTCGGGTCGGGTCGTGCGGTTCACCCGCGACGAGTGGGTCGAGGGTCGGGTGCTGCTCGCCGGCTGGCGTCAGCCCTGGTTCGTGATCAGCGCTCGCTGATCAGCGCGGCGTAGCCCGGCTTGACCACGTCGTTGATGATCGCGAGCCGCTCGTCGAAGGGCAGGAACGCCGACTTCATCGCGTTGATGGTGAACCACCGCAGGTCCTCGAGCGTGTAGCCGAAGGCCTCCACCAGGCCGAACATCTCGTCGGTCATCGTGGTCTCGCTCATCAACCGGTTGTCGGTGTTGACGGTGACGCGGAACCGCAGCCTGGTCAGCAGCCCGATCGGGTGCTCGGCGATCGAGGCGGCGGCCCCGGTCTGGATGTTGGAGCGGGGGCACATCTCGAGCGGGATACGCCTGTCCCGGACGTAGGCCGCAAGCCTCCCGAGCTCCACGGAGCCGTCGTCGTTGACGGTGATGTCGTCGACGATCCGCACGCCGTGCCCGAGCCGCGCTGCACCGCACCACTGGATGGCCTGCCAGATCGACGGCAGTCCGAAGGCCTCGCCGGCGTGGATGGTGAAGTGCGCGTTCTCGCGCTGGAGGTATTCGAAGGCGTCGAGGTGACGGGTGGGCGGGTAGCCGGCCTCCGCGCCCGCGATGTCGAAGCCAGCGACCCCGCGGTCGCGCCAGGCGATCGCCAGCTCCGCGATCTCCATGGAGCGGGCCTGGTGACGCATAGCGGTCAGCAGCTGGCGTACGACCACACGACCGCCCGCTGCGGCAGTCCCCTGGTCGAAGCCCTCCTGTACGGCGGCGACGACCTCGTCGAGGGTCAGCCCCTGCTCGACGTGCTGCTCGGGGGCGTAGCGGACCTCGGCGTAGACCACGCCGTCAGCGACCATGTCCTCCACGCACTCGCGCGCGACCCGGGTGATGGCGGGTCCGGTCTGCATCACGGCCACGGTGTGGTCGAAGGTCTCGAGGTAGCGCTCGAGCGAGCCGGAGTCGGCCGACTCGACGAACCAGCGGCCCAGGCTCGCGGCGTCCGTGGCCGGCAGCTCGTGCCCGCAGTCGGCCGCGAGGTCGATGATCGTCTGCGGTCGCAGGCCACCGTCGAGGTGGTCGTGCAGGAGGACCTTGGGCGCACGGCGGACGTCATCGCGGGTGGGGGTACTCATGTGCCTATCCTTCCAGTCATGCGCACTTTCACCACGCTTGACGAGGTCGCCGGGGCGGCCAATTCCGAGATCGGCACGAGCGACTGGTTCGTGATCGACCAGGACCGCATCAACCTGTTCGCCGACGCGACGGCGGACCACCAGTGGATCCACGTCGACGCGGACGCCGCGGCCGCCGGGCCGTTCGGCACCACGATCGCCCACGGTTTCCTGACCCTGAGCCTGCTGCCGCACCTGGGCTCCAAGGTCTTCACGCTGGAGAACCCCGGTGCCAAGCTGAACTACGGCCTCGAGAAGGTGCGCTTCCCCAACCCGGTGCCCGTGGACAGCCGGGTCCGCGCGCACGTGGCCTTCGGCGACGTCAAGGAACTGCCGGCCGGCAAGCAGCTCACCGTCAACTACACGATCGAGATCGAGGGGCAGGCCAAGCCGGCGTGCGTCGCGGCGCACGTGGTGCTGCTCCTCAGCTGACCCTGTCGATGATCAGGGGCTGGGGCGTGAACGCCTCGGACCCGATGTCATAGCCGCCCTCGAGCGAGGCCAGCGCCCGGTCGAAGCGGTCGGGCTCGTCGGTCAGCAGGGTGAAGAGCGGCTGCCCCTCGGTCACGGTGTCGCCGGGCCGGGCGTGCCACACGACGCCGGCACCGTCCTGCACCGGGTCCTCCTTGCGGGCGCGGCCGGCACCGAGGCGCCAGGCGGCCAGACCGACGGCCATGGCGTCGAGGCGGGTCAGGGTGCCGCTCGCCGGCGCGTTGACGACGTGCGACTCCTTGGCCACGGCCATGGGTGCGTCCGGGTCGCCGCCCTGGGCACGGATCATGTCCCGCCAGGCGTCCATCGCCGAGCCGTCGGCCAGCTTGGCGGCCGGGTCGATGTCGGTCACGCCGGCACCGGCGAGCATCTCGCGGGCCAGGGCGATGGTCAGCTCGACCACGTCTGCCGGGCCTCCCCCGGCCAGCACCTCGACCGACTCGGTGACCTCGATCGCGTTGCCCGCGGTCAGGCCGAGCGGGGTGCTCATGTCGGTCAGCAGCGCCACCGTGTGCACGCCGGCGTCCTTGCCGAGCCCGACCATCGTCTCGGCGAGCTCGCGCGCCCTCGCGACGTCCTTCATGAAGGCGCCGGTGCCGACCTTGACGTCGAGCACGAGCGCCCCGGTGCCCTCGGCGATCTTCTTGGACATGATCGACGACGCGATCAGCGGGATCGCCTCGACCGTGCCGGTCACGTCGCGCAGGGCGTAGAGCTTCTTGTCCGCGGGCGCCAGCCCGTCACCGGCCGCGCAGATGACGGCGCCGACGGACTCGAGCTGGGCGAACATCTCCTCGTTGGACAGCAGTGCGCGCCAACCGGGGATCGACTCGAGCTTGTCGAGAGTGCCGCCGGTGTGGCCGAGTCCGCGGCCGGACAGCTGGGGTACGGCGACACCGCACGCCGCAACCAGCGGAGCCAGCGGCAGGGTGATCTTGTCGCCCACTCCCCCGGTCGAGTGCTTGTCGGCGGTGGGCCGCGACAGGGGCGAGAAGTCCATCCGCTCGCCGGAGGCGATCATCGCGGCCGTCCAGCGGGCGATCTCGCGCGGCACCATGCCGTTGAGCAGGATGGCCATGGCCAGTGCGGACATCTGCTCGTCGGCCACGTCGCCGCGGGTGTAGGCGTCGATCACCCAGTCGATCTGGCTGTCGCTCAGCTCGCCCTTGTCACGCTTGGCGCTGATGACCTCGACTGCGTCATGGGTGGCCACGTCTACACATCCTTCAAGTCGTCGGGACCGAATGCCTGCGGCAGCATCTCGGCCATCGTACGAACGCCCTCGGGCGTCTCGATCAGCATGTCGGCGCCGCCGTGCTCCCACAGGAGCTGCCGGCAGCGACCGCACGGCATGATCACCTCGGCGGCGCCGTTCACGCACACGAAGTGTGTCAGCAGGCCCCCACCCGTGGCGTGCAGCTGTGAGACCAGCCCGCACTCCGCGCAGAGCGTGGCGCCGTACGCCGCGTTCTCGACGTTGCAGCCGACGACGAGCCTGCCGTCGTCGGCCAGGGCAGCGGCGCCGACAGGGAAGTGGGAGTACGGCGCATAGGCCCGCCGCATCACGGTCACGGCCTCGGCTCGCAGTGTCGTCCAGTCCATCCGGCCAACTATGACGTACGCAGGACGGTCAGGTCTCAAACCGGCACCGGATTCGTGTATTGCCTTCCAACCGGGGACCCCGCAGTGCATCATTCACTCGATATGCGGTCCCATTCCGGGGGCCGACTGAGCTTGGAGGCATTTGTGAGGAAGACGAAGAAGGCCGTCGTTGGCGGCATCGTGGCGCTGCTGGCGACCGCGACCCTGGCCGCATGTGGCGACGCGCCCGAGGAGGAGAACGGCGGCACCGCGAACGAGACGTCGGCCCCCGACTTCACCCCGTGCATCGTCTCCGACGCGGGCGGGTTCGACGACAAGTCCTTCAACCAGCTCGGATTCGAGGGGGCCACGCAGGCAGCCGACGAGCTGGGTGTCGAACTGATCGACGTCGAGTCCAACAGCGAGAACGACTACGCCCCCAACCTCGAGAGCCTCGTCGCGGAGGGCTGTGACGCGATCGTGACGGTCGGCTTCGCACTCTCGGCGGCCACCGTCGAGTCGGCGAAGGCCAACCCCGACATCGAGTACATCCTCATCGACGACGCCGCGGACAACGACTTCGACGGCACCAAGGACGTCGACAACGTCAAGCCGCTGCTCTACAACACCGCTGAGGCGGCGTTCCTCGCCGGCTACGCGGCTGCTGACTTCACCAAGACCGGTGTCGTCGGCACCTACGGCGGCATGGAGTTCCCGACCGTCACGATCTTCATGGACGGCTTCAAGCAGGGCGCCGACTACTACGCCGAGGAGAACGGCAAGGACGTCAAGGTCGTCGGCTGGAACGGCAAGACCGGCTCCTTCACCGGTGGCTTCGAGGCCAACGAGGCGGCGACCAGCACGGCTCGCCGCATCCTTGACCAGGACGCCGACGTGATCCTCCCGGTGGGTGGCCCGATCTACCAGGGTGCACTGACCGCGATCGCCGACTCCGGCAAGGACGCCACGATGATCGGCGTCGACGCCGACGTCTACGAGACCGACCCGAACACCCAGGACGTCATCCTGACGTCGATCCTGAAGAACATGAAGGTCTCCACGTACGAAGCCATCATGGCCGCGGGCGAGGACACCTTCGACTTCGAGACCTACGTCGGCACGCTGGAGAACGACGGCGTCGGTATCGCCCCGTTCCACAACTTCGAGGGCGAGGTCTCCCCGGAGCTCCAGGGCAAGCTCGACGAGGTCAAGGCCGGCATCATCGACGGCTCCATCAAGGTCACGTCCTACCTGACTCCGTGACCAGGATGGCTGGCTTCCAGGTGAAGTCAAGCATGTAGCTCCACGCGAGGGGGGCCGGCTGCGATGTCGGCCCCCTTTTGCATGTCCCGCGACTCATGGCGTGAATAGGATGCGGTCCCATGAAGCTTGTTCTTCGCAACATCACCAAACGCTTCGGCTCACTGGTGGCCAACGACCGGATCTCGCTCGAGGTGCTGCCCGGTGAGGTGCACTGCCTCCTGGGCGAGAACGGTGCCGGCAAGTCCACCTTGATGAACGTCCTCTACGGCCTCTACCAAGCCGACGAGGGCGAGATCGAGCTCGACGACGTCGTCCAGCACTTCTCCGGACCGGGCGACGCCATGGCCGCGGGCATCGGCATGGTGCACCAGCACTTCATGCTGATCCCGGTCTTCACCGTCGCCGAGAATGTCATGCTCGGCAACGAGTCGACCGGCTTCGCCGGCACCCTCGACGTGGACGCCGCCCGCGAGCGCGTGCTGGAGATCTCCGCCCGCTTCGGGTTCCACGTCGACCCGGACAAGCTCGTGGAAGACCTGCCCGTCGGCGTACAACAGCGGGTCGAGATCATCAAGGCGCTCTCGCGGGACGCGCAGGTGCTGGTCTTCGACGAGCCGACCGCGGTCCTGACGCCTCAGGAGACCGACGAGCTGATGGACATCATGCGCCAGCTCAAGGAGGCCGGGAAGGCGATCGTCTTCATCACCCACAAGCTCCGTGAGGTGCGTGCGGTCGCCGACCGCATCACCGTGATCCGTCGTGGCGCTGTCGTGGGCGAGGCGTCGCCCACCGCCACCAACGCCGAGCTGGCCGCCCTGATGGTCGGGCGCCCCGTCGAGCTGACGGTGCACAAGGACGCGCCGAAGGTCGGGGACGAGTCGCTGGTGGTCAAGGACCTGCGTGTGGTCGACGTCCACGGCCAGGTCCACCTCGATGGCATCACCTTCAGCATCCGCGCCGGCGAGGTGCTCGCCGTGGCCGGTGTCCAGGGCAACGGCCAGACCGAGCTCACCGAGGCCCTGCTCGGCCTCCAGGACCATGTCGAGGGCTCGATCACGCTTGACGGCGAGGAGCTGGTCGGCAAGTCCGTGCGCCACGTCCTCGACGCCGGCGTCGGGTTCATCCCCGAGGATCGTCAAGAAGACGGCCTGGTCGGCGGCTTCTCCATCGCCGAGAACCTCATGCTCAACCGCAGCTTCAAGTCGCCGTTCGTCCGCCGCGGTTCACTGCGCACCGACGTGCTCGAGAAGTTCGCCGAGGAGAAGCTCAAGGAGTACGACGTCCGCGCGCCCGGCATCCAGACGCACGCCAACAAGCTCTCCGGCGGCAACCAGCAGAAGGTCGTGGTGGCTCGCGAGCTCTCGCGAAACCTGCGCCTGCTCGTCGCCGCCCAGCCCACGCGCGGCGTCGACGTCGGCTCGATCGAGTTCATCAACAAGCAGGTCGTCGCCACCCGCGACCGCGGAATCCCCGTCCTGGTCGTGTCCACCGAGCTCGATGAAGTAGTCGCCCTCGCCGACCGGATCATGGTTCTCTACCGCGGGCAGGTGATCGGCATCGTGCCGGGCAACACCCCCCGCGAGACACTCGGACTGATGATGACCGGCGAGCGCCCGAAGGATGTGGTCGCGTGAGCGGCACCGAGACCCCGACCCGACTCGCAGCTCCGGCGCCCAAGCGCTCGGAGTCGCTGATGCGCGAGATCGCCTCCGGCAACGCCTTGGCGGGCTTCCTGGCCGTGTTCCTCGCTGTCGTCGTCGGGTCATTGATGATCGCGCTCACCGACGAAGAGGTCCGGGCCTCCGCGTCCTACGTCTTCGCCCGCCCCGGCGACTTCCTGCAGGCCACCTGGAACGCCATCTGGGGCGCCTACACCGCACTCTTCCGGGGTTCGGTCTACAACGACCGCGTCGACACCTTCGCCGGCCAGATCCGCCCGCTGACGGAGACGATGAAGTTCGCCGGCCCGCTGATCGCGGCCGGCCTCGGCGTCGGTCTGGCCTTCCGGGCCGGGCTCTTCAACATCGGCGGACGCGGCCAGATGCTGCTCGCCGGTGCCGCGTCGGGCTGGGTCGCGTTCAAGTTCGACCTGCCGCTCATCGTGCACCTGCCGCTGGCGATCCTCGCCGGCATGGTCGCCGGCGCCCTGTGGGCCGGCATCGCGGGGGTCCTGAAGGCCCGCACCGGAGCCCACGAGGTGATCGTGACGATCATGCTCAACTACGTCGGCTACTACCTCGTGTTCTTCGCCCTGTCCCGCAAGAGCCTCCTGCAGGCGCCTGGTTCGGCGAACCCCAAGTCGCCGCCCGCCAACGAGTCGGCGATCATGCCGAAGGTCCTGGGCGACCAGTTCAACCTGCACCTCGGCTTCGTGCTGGCCCTCATCGCGGTCGGCATCGTGTGGTGGCTGCTCAACCGATCGACCCTGGGCTACCGCATCCGCGCCGTCGGGGACAACCCCAACGCCGCCCGCGCCAACGGCATCAACGTCGGCCTGACCTACACCGTGGTGATGTTGATCGCCGGTGCTCTCGTCGGCCTCGCCGGCGCCAACCAGGTCCTGGGCACGGTCACCAGTGGTTTCACGACCGACCTCGACGCCGGCATCGGCTTCGACGCCATCACGGTGGCTTTGCTCGGCCGGTCCCGGCCACTGGGCATCCTGGGGGCCGGAATCCTCTTCGGGGCCTTCAAGGCCGGCGGCTTCGCCATGCAGGCCTCCGAGGGCATCCCGGTCGACATCGTGCTGGTCGTCCAGTCGCTGATCGTCCTGTTCATCGCTGCGCCGCCTCTGGTGCGCGCGATCTTCCGACTTCCCGCCAAGGAGGCGAAGTGAGCACCACAGCCGCACTGACCCCGACCCCACGCACGGCCGGGCCGGTCGTCGCAGTCGTGACGGTGGTGAGCCGCAAGACGCTGGTCATCTTCGCCGTACTCACCGCGGCGCTGGCCGCCCTGGTGCTGCTGAGGGGCGAGTCCGGGGACGCGACCTTCCGGCTCGCCTCCGACACCGACTTCTTCCAGCTCCCCGAGCTGTCGTTGCCGTCGGTTCCCACTGCCTGGCTGCTCACCGCGGTCTGCGCAGTCCTGACCGCCGAGTCGCTGCGCCGCTACCTCGCCAAGCAGCCCACCCCGGGCTGGATCCTGGTGGCCTTCGCGGTGGCGTGGATGGTGGGCTTCCTGACGGAAGAGGCGTCGGGCGGTTCGCTGCCGGTGGTCGGCCTGCTGGCCGGATCACTGGCCCTGGCCGTGCCGCTCATCTTCGGTGCCCTCGGCGGCGTCCTCGGAGAGCGTGCGGGTGTCGTCAACATCGCCATCGACGGCCAGCTCCTGCTGGGCGCCTTTGCCGCCGCGATCGTGGGCTCGACGACCGGCTCGCCCTGGGCCGG
>JBDSPC010000236.1:0-9876 GCA_039914485.1 Nocardioides sp. | reverse complement strand
TCGAGGAGCCGGTCAAGGCCGAGGTGCTGGGCCGCCTCACCGGCACCACCTCGCTCGACGACCTGGCCACGGTCGACATCGTGGTCGAGGCGATCGCCGAGGACCTGCGGATCAAGACCACGCTCTTCGAGAACCTGGACGAGATCTGCAAGCCGGGCGCGATCCTGGCCACGACCACCTCGTCGCTGCCGGTGATCTCGCTGGCGAAGGCGACGAACCGTCCCCAGGACGTCATCGGGATGCACTTCTTCAACCCGGCGCCGATCATGAAGCTGGTCGAGGTCGTCTCGACGGTCGCGACCGACGACGAGGTCGCCGAGACCGTTCGTGCCCTGTGCGACAAGGTCGGCAAGGTCGCGGTCTCCTGCGGTGACCGGGCCGGCTTCATCGTCAACGCGCTGCTCTTCCCCTACCTCAACGACGCCGTGAAGATGCTGGAGGCGCACTACGCCACCGCCGACGACATCGACACCGCGATGAAGCAGGGCTGTGCCCTGCCCATGGGTCCCTTCGAGCTGCTCGACGTGGTCGGCAACGACGTGTCGCTGGCCATCCAGCGCGAGCTCTACCTCGAGTTCCGCGAGCCCGGCTTCGCGCCGGCGCCGCTGCTCGAGCACCTCGTGACGGCGGGCTACCTCGGTCGCAAGACCCAGCGCGGGTTCCGGGACTACAGCCAGCGCTAGCCGGGGTTGGCGACGAGTGCGGCCAGCTTGGCGCGCGTGGTGATGTCGAGCTTGCGATAGATGTGCGTCAGGTGGGCATCGACCGTGCGCGGGGAGATGAAGAGCTCCGCGGCGATCTGCCGGCTGGTCAGGCCCAGCGCCACGCGCTCGGCCACCTGCCGCTCGGCGTTGCTCAGCCGGTCGAGCACGCTGCCGGTCTCAGGTGCGGTCGCGCCGGAGAAGATGCCGACGACCGCCTCGACGCCGGCCGAGGTGAACTCGTTGTCGACGATCCAGCCCGACGGGACTGACCGACCGACCGCGAGCGGCTGGTCCGCGGCATAGCCCCACGACGCGGCCTGGCGCGGAGCGCGCAACGCGTTGGCGGCCGCAGCAAGCGTGCGGGAGTCACGCAGGTCGCGCTGCTGGTCGACCCAGGCGAGGCCGTCCAGCGCGTCGGCCACCCGCAGCGGCATGGACATCTCGGCGGCCCGGTCGAGCGCGGCCAGGAAGGTGGTGATGGCCTGGCTCCGGTCGTCGCTCGCCAGCAGGGCCCGGGCGAGCAGGAGACGGCCCTCGACGGCGTCGCGCCCCAGGCCGGTGCTGTCTGCCAGCACGACCACGTCGGCGGCCAGCCCGGCGGCGCGCGCCAGGTCACCGTTGCGCAGCAGGTCACGCGCGTCCTGCGCCAGCACCGGGATGCGGACCGCCCACGGCAGGGTGTCGCGGTCGACAGCGGGCGGCACGAAGGTCGGGTCGAGGTGGCGGAGCAGGGTCTCGGCGAGCAGTGCCACGCGGTCCTCGGCGATGGCGCGTGCGTCGGCGACCACGGTCCGGGCGGCGGAGGCAGCCTCGGTCGGGCGACCCTGCTCGAGGGCGATCCTGGCCAGCAGGGTGCGCGCGGACAGCGAGATCCAGCGCTCGTCCTTGTGGTCCCGGGCGGCGAGGAGCTCGGTCAGGGTCGCGGTCGCGTGGCGGAAGGCGCCCCGGGAGACCTGGACGTCGGCGAGGGTGCGCGCGGCCTGGCGGGTGATCTCGGTGGCGGCGCCCAGCTCGAGGGCTCGGCGGGCCTCGGCCTCGGCCTTGACCAGCGCGCCCGCATCGAGGTGCATCTCGGCGCGGATCGAGGCGTTCTTGGCGAGCTGATCGTCGGGGTCGGGTGCGCTGAGCGCGTGCTCGTCGGCGCGCTCGAGGAGCCAGAGCCCTTCGTAGGTGCCACGCACCTCGGAGGCGGCGATGCCCGCGCGCCGGGCGACCTGGGCGCCGATCTCGGCCGGGCCGTCGCCGCTGACCAGCGTGGCCTCGAGGATCTCCACGGCGTCGCGCGCGCGCATCGAGGTGTAGAGAGAGGAGAAGATCCGGTTGGCCAGGCCGTAGCCGAGGGTGCGGGTCGCCGGATCGGCGCAGGCCGTGGTGATCGCACTGCGCATCACCGGCAGGTCGACGAGCCAGCTCGCGTCGGCGGCACCGGTGTTGAAGTCGGCCGGCGCCACCCGGTCCGCCCAGGTCAGGAGGGCGCTGCGCGTCTGCTCACGGTCGTCGGTCGACGCCGTCAGGAACTGCCCGTGTCGCCGGATCGGGGTCAGCATGTCGAAACGACCGTCGGGCATGAGCTCGAGCAGGCTGCGGCGTACGAGCCCTCCCGCCAGCGTGCTCGCACGATCGCGGTCGACGCCGCTGATCTCGGCGAGCACGTCGATCGAGACCGGCGAGGTCATCTGCGCCATCCGCCGGAAGCAGAGCTGCTGGTCGGGGTCGAGCAGCTCGTAGGAGCCGTGCACGGCCTCGGACAGGGACGCCGTCGGCACCACGTTGGTGACGCCGACGAGGGCGATCTGCACCGCGATCTGTTCGATCAGGAGCGGCAGGCCGCCGGTGGCGTGCAGCAGGCGGCGTACGTCGACGGCATGCGCATCGAGGTCGATCGCGTATCCGCCGGCGGCCTCCACGCGGTGCAGGAACAGCTCGACGGCCGCACCGGAGAGGGGTTCGTGCTCGCGGGGGACCAGGAAGGGCGCGACCCGCACCACGCGCTCGGCCGGCTGGCCGGCCATCGTCACCGAGGTGACGGCGAGGCGAGCGTCGGTGGTCGCGGACATGACCTGCTGGAAGGTCGGACCGACCAGGCTCGGGTCGAGGTCGAGGCCGTCGACGACGAGCAGGGTGTCCTGGCCGTCCATCGCCCGGCACAGCGCGCCCTCGGCGGAGTCGCCGGGCGTCGGGGGGACATCGAGGGCGTCCAGGCAGGCCGAGAGGACCTGGTCGGCGTGCTGCATGCCGCGTGCGTTGACCCACGTGCTCTCGTCCGCGGCGGTCGCGTGGCGTGCGAGCAGCGTCTTTCCGCTGCCGGGAGGACCCACGATGCTGACCCAGCGCGACGATGCCAGTGCAGTGGCGAGGCGAGCCTGGGTCTGCTCGCGTCCGAGACATGGGGTGAGCACGAGGCGAATCTATCGGTCCCGCGCCACTGAATAGGTAGGACTACCGATGCCGCGACCCCCCGCGCCGCGAGAACGTAGTGCTGCAGTCAAGGCGTGTGGACCGAACAGGGGACAGCCCACCCGCCCGGCGCAGACAGCAGGCCGCGGGATTCGCGGGGGTGAGCCCGCGGCCTGCTTGCGTCAGTCGAGGCAGAACTCGTTGCCCTCGGGGTCCGTCATCACGATGAACCCGGCGCTCATGCCGCCATCGGGCTCGAACCGCTGGCGGCGTATGGCGCCCAGCGCGACGACTCGCTCGCACTCCGCCTCCAGCGCGGTCATCCGGGCGTCACCGACCAGGCCGGGTGCGGCCCGCACGTCGAGGTGCACGCGGTTCTTGGCGACCTTGTCCTCGGGCACCTGCTGGAAGAAGATCCGCGGCCCGGTGCCGGCGGGGTCGACGATGCCGAAGGCCGAGTTGTGCAGCTCCGGCGGCACACCGATCTTCGTGAGGAAGGCGAGCCATGCATCGGCGGTCTCGACCGGGTCGCCGATCTCGCCGCCGGGCGGCGGGTCCACGGCGTAGTCGAGGACCTCGCGCCAGAAGAGGCCGAGCCGGCGCGGGTCGTGGGCGTCGAAGGTCACCTGGATCTCTGCTGTCATGAGATCAGCATGCCTCGCTCAGGCGGACAGATCCTGTCCGCTGCCTCTGCCACCATGTGGTCATGAGCGACACCACCCAGCGCGTCCTGCTGCTGCTCTCCCTGCTCCAGAAGCGTCCGGTGTGGACGGGACCCGAGCTGGCCGAGCGGCTCGGCGTCACCACCCGCAGCATCCGCCGCGACGTCGAGCGCCTGCGCGGGCTCGGCTACCCGGTGCTGGCCACGCAGGGGCTCGGCGGCGGCTACCAGCTGGGCCGCGGCAAGGACCTGCCGCCGCTCCTGCTCGACGACGAGGAGGCCGTCGCGATCGCGGTGTCCCTGCGCCTCGCGGCCGGCGGCACCGTGACCGGAGCCAGCGAGGCCGCGCTCACCACCCTGGCCAAGCTGGACCAGGTGATGCCGCCGCGACTGCGCTCCGAGGTCAAGGCGATTCACGAGTCGACCGAGACGCTGAGCACCAACGCCGACCTGGTCGACGGTGACGTGCTGCTGACGCTCGCGAAGGCCTGTCGCGACCTGCTGCGGGTCAGGTTCGGCTACGACGCCCGCGACGGCGCGGCCACCGAACGCTGGGTCGAGCCCATCCGCCTCGTCGCGACCGGCCGCCGGTGGTACCTCATGGCGTGGGACGTCGACCGCGAGGACTGGCGGACCTTCCGCCTCGACCGGATGCGAAATGTGACGCCGTCGACCTGGCGCTTCAAGCCGCGCGAGCACCCCGATCCGAAGGAGTACGTGCAGAACTCGATCAGCCGGGCGCCGTACAGCAATCACGCACAGGTGCGGGTGCTGGCCGGACGGGACGAGGTGTCGACCAAGTTCGACAGCAGGTGGGTGACACTGACCGCGATCGACGACTCGACCACGCTGCTGGAGGCGAGCGCCGACTCCCTCGAGCACGTGGCGTTCTACTGCGTGCTGAGCGGGTTCGACCTCGAGTTCGTGCAGCCGCCCGAGCTGGCGACCGTGGCGGCCGAGCTGGGGGAGCGGCTTCAGCGAGCCGCTGCCAGCGGGTAGCCGCGGCGCACGGTGCGCTCGAGGATGCCCAGCGTCGCCTTGAGGTTGGCCTCGGAGATCACCGGGAAGATGCCCGAGTCACGCCACTCGGGCGCGATGTCGGACCAGTCGTAGTAGGACGTGACGAGGCTGCCCTCGTCGGTCGGCTCGATCCGGTAGCCATAGACGTGGCCGATCTGCGGGCGCACCCGGCCGAGGATCTTCCAGGCGATCTCCCGGTCGGCCTCGAAGGTGCAGATGGTGACGGTGACGTCGTACTTGCCCATGTCGAGGTCGCCGAGCGACTCGCGATCCATGTGCACGACGAAGGTGTCGCCGACGGCGGAGACGGGCGCGCCCTCGGCGTCCTGGAGCATCCCGGACGCATCGATCGCGACGTGGCCCTGCGGGTCGCGGAGCACGGCGAAGACGTCGGCCGGGGTGGCGGGGAACGGACGGGTGACCTCGATGCGTTCGACGGCTGCCATGCGACGAGTCTGACAGGCAGCGCACGGTCGACGCATTGGGTGCCCGTCTACGCTGGGCGCATGGAACTGGTGCTGCTGCTCGTCGTGCTCGGCGGACTCGTCGGCGTGGCGTTGGTCGCCGGCCAGACCGCGAAGAAGCGGCAGGCGGCCAAGGCCGAGGCCGAGCTCGAGCCGGTCAAGCGGCTCGCCGAGGAGGACGTCACCGCCCTCGGTGTGGAGCTGCAGGACCTCGACATCGACATGGCCGGCCGCGAGCTCGGTGTCGGCGAGAACGCCGACTACCAGCGCGCGCTCGACGCCTACGAGTCGTCCAAGACCGCGGCCGCGCGGATGACCAGGCCCGACGACGTCCGGCACGTCACCGAGATCCTCGAGGACGGTCGCTACGCGATGGCCTGCGTGCGGGCCCGCGTGGACGGCCAGCCGCTCCCGACCCGCCGACCGCCGTGCTTCTTCGACCCGCGGCACGGCATGTCCGTGGTCGACGTCGCCTACACGCCGCCCGGTGGCGCGCGCCGCGATGTCCCGGCGTGCCAGCTCGACGCGGAGCGCGTCACCGCCGGCGCCGAGCCCGACATCCGCAAGGTGATGGTCGGCTCGCGGCGGGTGCCCTACTGGCAGGGCGGTCGCGCCTACCAGCCCTACGCGCAGGGCTACTTCGGCGGCTTCGGGCCGATGGACTGGATGTTCATGGGCATGCTCTTCAGCGGCGGGTTCGACGGTCTCGGCGAGGGGATCGGCGCCCTGGGTGAAGGCCTCGGCGACATGTTCGGCAGCATCGGCGACGGTATCGGCGGGATGTTCGACGGGTTCGACTTCTAGTCAGCCGATCAGCCCAGGCCGAGCTTCTCGGTCGTCACCTCGCGCATCTCGGCCTTGCGGATCTTCCCGGTGACGGTCATGGGGAACTCGTCCACGAGCAGCACGTAGCGCGGGATCTTGTAGTGCGCGAGCCTGCCGTCGGCGTACGCCCGGATCGCCGCGGCATCGAGCTCGGCGGCGCCCGCCTTGAGCTTGATCCAGGCGCACAGCTCCTCGCCGTACTTCGCGTCGGGCACGCCGATCACCTGGACGTCCTCGATGTCGGGGTGGGCGTAGAGGAACTCCTCGATCTCGCGCGGGTAGACGTTCTCGCCACCGCGGATGACCATGTCCTTGATCCGGCCGACGATGTTGCAGTAGCCGTCCTCGCGCATCTCGGCGAGGTCGCCGGTGTGCATCCAGCCGTCGGCGTCGATCGCCTCCGCGGTCTTCTCGGGGTCCTCCCAGTAGCCCAGCATCACGGAGTAGCCGCGCGTGCAGAACTCGCCGGGCTGGCCGCGCTCGACGGTGTCGCCGGTGACGGGGTCGACGATCTTGATCTCCACGTGCGGGTGCGCGCGCCCGATCGTCGACGTGCGTCGGTCGAGATCGTCGTCGGAGCGGGTCTGGCAGGAGACCGGGGACGTCTCGGTCATGCCGTAGGCGATGGACACCTCGGCCATGTGCATGTCGTCCACGCAGTGCTTCATCACCTCGACCGGGCAGATCGAGCCGGCCATGATGCCGGTGCGGAGCGAGGACAGGTCGTGCTCGGGGAAGCTCGGGTGGTTCTGCATCGCGATGAACATCGTCGGTACGCCGTACACGCCGGTGCATTTCTCCGCAGCGATCGTCTGCAGCGTGATCTCGGGGTCGAAGCCCGGCGCCGGGATGACCATCGTCGCGCCGTGGGAGGTGCAGCCGAGGTTGCCCATCACCATCCCGAAGCAGTGGTAGAAGGGCACCGGGATGCAGAGCCGGTCGTTGGGACCGAGGTCGATCAGGTCGGTGACGAAGTAGCCGTTGTTCAAGATGTTGCGGTGGCTCAGCGTGGCGCCCTTCGGGCGACCCGTGGTGCCGGAGGTGTACTGGATGTTGATCGCATCGGTGGGCGACAGCGTGGCCTGCATCTCGGCAACTGCTTGTGCCGGTACGGCGCCGCCCGACGCGACCAGGTCGGACCAGTCGTCGGTGCCGATGAAGACGACCCGCTCGAGGCCGGGGCAGTCCGCGTGCGTCTCGGCGACCATCGCGCGGTAGTCGCTGGTCTTGAAGCTCTCCGCGCTGACCAGCAGGCGCACGCCGGCCTGGTTGACGGCATAGGCGAACTCGTGGGTGCGGTAGGCCGGGTTGACGTTGACCAGGATGATGCCGAGCTTGGCGGTGGCGTATTGCACCAGCACCCACTCCGCGCAGTTGGGCGCCCAGATCCCGACCCGGTCGCCGGTCGTCAGGCCCGCGGCGAGCAGGCCACGCGCGAGGGCGTCGATGTCGCGGTCGAGCTCGGCCCAGGTCCAGCGGCGCCCGCTCGCCACCTCGACCAGCGCCTCGCGGTCGGGCAGGGCCGCGACGGTGCGGGCGAAGTTGGCACCGATGGTCTCTTCCAGCAGTGGGGGCTCGAGCTCACCTGCGGCGTAGGACTCCATCTGCCCATGCTGACAGACTGACCCCGTGAGCGCGACGGAGCTGAACGTGACCCGGTTGGGGGAGCACGGCCCCCTCATCGCCTTCTGCCACGGCCTCTTCGGCCAGGGCAAGAACTGGACCCAGATCGCCAAGGCGTTCGCCGCCGACCACCGGGTCTTGCTGATCGACATGCCCAACCACGGACGCTCGTCGTGGACCGGGGCCTTCTCCTATGCCGACCTCGCGGACGACGTTGCCGCACTCTTCCGCGCCGACGATCCGGTGACGCTGGTGGGCCACTCGATGGGCGGCAAGATCGCGATGGCGCTCGCGCTGCGCCACCCGGAGCTGGTCTCGCGCCTGGTGGTGGTCGACGTCTCCCCGGTGGCCTACGAGTCCGGGCGCGAGTTCCTCGGCTACATCGACTCGATGCGGGCCCTCGATCTCGGTTCGCTGGAGCGACGCGACCAGGCCGATGACGCGCTGCGCGGCGCCGTACCCAACACGACGGTGCGGAGCTTCCTGCTCCAGAACCTCCGGCGCGAGGGCGACGGCTGGCATTGGACGATCAACCTCGACCTGCTCTCCAAGCACATGCCCGAGCTCGCCGGCTGGCCGGTCGAGGACTTCGGGGGAGCGTCGTACGCCGGTCCGGTGCTGTGGGTCGGCGGTGCCAACTCTTCGTACGTCGCCGACGACTACGCCCCGGCGATGGAGGCGCTCTTCCCGCGGGTGCGCCGGGTGACCATCAAGGGCGCCGGGCACTGGGTGCACTCCGAGCAGCCCGCGGTGTTCATCGAGGTGCTGACGAGGTTCGTGCGCTAGGCCTTCTGGCGGGCGCGGTATGCCGCCACCGCCTCCCGGTTGCCGCAGGACGTCGAGCAGTAGCGACGGGACCGGTTGCGGGACAGGTCGAGCACGAGGCCGTCGCAGTCGTCGGCGGCACAGATGTCGAGCCGGTTGTGCTCGTCGGCGCGGATCACGTCGATCATCGCCATCGCGGTCTCCACCATCACCCGCTCCGCGAGCGGCGCCTCGTCGTCGATGGCGTGGATGTGCCAGTCGAGGCGGTCGTGGCGCACCAGCCGCGGCACCGCCGTCGCGTCGGCCAGGATGCCGTTGACCAGCCCGACCGCGGTGGTGCGGTCGGCGGTGAGCAGCTCTCGCAGGGACGCCCGGACCGAGCGGACCGCCTGGAGCTCGGCCTCGTCACTGCGGTGCCCGCCGGAGTACTCGTGCTCCGCGTAGAACGACGACAGTGCCTCGACAGTGGTCAGGGTGTCGGGCTCGAGCGCCGAGTTGGCCAGTGCCACGGCGGCCTGGAGCGAGCCCGCGGTGTCATCAGTGAAAGTCACGTTGACACCTTACCAAGGGCGAGAGTAGCGTCATGACCCATGGCGACGATGACTCATGACAGGTCGGTGGTCCGGCCGTCGGGCACGACCAGCGGGCTGGCCTTCGCGATCGCCTCCGCGGTGTGCTTCGGCCTCTCCGGCGCCCTCGCCCGCGGCCTGCTCGATACGGGCTGGACGGCCGGCGCCGCGGTGAGCATCCGGATCGGCATCGCCGCGCTCGTGCTCGCGATCCCCGGGGCGCTCGCGCTGCGCGGGCGCTGGCACCTGCTGCGCGAGAGCCGGCTGACGGTGCTCGCCTACGGCGTCGCCGCGGTCGCCGGTGCACAGCTGTGCTACTTCTACGCCGTCAGCTACATGCAGGTCGGCGTGGCCCTGCTGATCGAGTACACCGCGCCCGTCGCGGTCGTCGTCTGGCTCTGGCTGCGTCACGGCCACCGGCCCAACCGGCTCACCGTGGTGGGAGCCGTGATCGCCCTGCTCGGCCTCGCGCTCGTGCTCGACGTGGTCACGGGCGCCGATCTCAGCACCGCCGGAGTGCTCTGGGCGCTCGGTGCGATGGTCGGCGCGGCGACGTACTTCGTGATCAACGGCAACACCGACAACGGCCTGCCGCCGATCAGCCTCGCGGCCGCCGGGCTGGTGGTCGGGGGGACCGTGCTCCTGGTCGCCGGCTGGACCGGCGTGCTGCCGATGAGTGCGACCACCGCCGACGTCACCTACAACGGGCACGTCGTCTCGTGGTGGATCCCGGTGCTGGCCCTGGGCCTGGTCACGGCCGCGTTCGCCTACGTCACCGGCATCGAGGCCGGGCGGCGACTCGGCTCGCGGCTCTCGTCGTTCGTCGCGCTGTTCGAGGTGCTGATGGC
>JBDSPC010000200.1:0-21346 GCA_039914485.1 Nocardioides sp. | reverse complement strand
AGCTTGTCGGCGACGCGGCGCACGGTGTGCAGCACCTCGGCGCGGGTCGCGTCATCCAGGTTGGGCAGCCGGGTGGCGAGGCGCTCCATCTCCGCGTCGACAACCGCGGTGGCCATCGAGCGGAGCGCGACCACGGTCGGCGTCACGCTGGCCTGGTGGCGGGCGGAGAGGAAGGCGGCGATCTCCTGGGCGACGATCGCCCGCACGCCCTCGACCTCGCGGGCCGCGTCGGAGTCGCGGAGGTCTTCGGCGAGCGTGGCGAGGCCGACCAGGCTGACGCCGTCGAGCTCCACCACGGTCGGCTCGACATCGTGGGGCAGTGCGAGGTCGATGATCGCCAGTGGCGTCTCGACCGCGACGCGGGCGGCGGCGAGCCCGTCGCGGGTGATCAGGACGCCGGAGGAGCCGGTGCAGGAGACGACCACGTCGGCATCGGCCAGGGCGACGCTCAGGTCGACGAGCGGCAGCGACCGCGCGGCGTACTCCCGAGCGAGCCGGTCGGCGTTGTCGCTGCTGCGATTGACGACCGCGATGTCGCGGGCACCGAGGCGGTGGACGGTCGAGATGGCCAAAGAGGCCATGGCGCCGGCGCCGACGACGACGACGCGACGACCGGCGACCGAGCCGGGGATGCGTTCGAGGGCGGCCGTCACCAAGGAGGGAGCGGCGCGGTCGATGTCGGTCTCGGCGTGCGAACGCTTGCCGACGCGCAGGGCCTGCTGGAAGAGCACGTTGAGGGCGGGCCCGACGGAGCCGATCTCCTGGCCCATGCGCAGCGCCTCGCGCGTCTGGCCAAGGATCTGCCCCTCGCCGACGACCATCGAGTCGAGGCCCGAGGCGACGTTGAAGAGGTGGGAGACCGCACCGTCGTCGTAGTGGACGTAGAGGTGCGGGACGAGGGCCTCGGTGGATTCGCCGGCGCGCTCGACCAGGAGCCGCGAGACCTCTTCCACGCTGCCGTGGAAGCGGTCGACATCGGCGTACACCTCGAGGCGGTTGCACGTGGAGATGACGGTGGCCTCGGTGACGTGCTCGCTGCCCATCAGGTCGTCGACGAGCTTGGTGACGCCGGAGGCATCCAGCGCGAGCTTCTCGAGCAGCGCGACGGGAGCCGACTTGTGGGAGACCCCCACGACGAGAACACTCATGCGCTGTCCTCCTCTGCCTGGACCAGGTTGGCCGCGGCCTTGCGCTGCACGTGATAGGCGAGGATCTGCAGCTCGATGGACAGGTCGACCTTGCGCACGTCGACGCCGTCGGGCACCGAGAGGACGGTCGGCGCGAAGTTGAGGATGCTGGTGATGCCGGCATCGACCATCCGGTCGGCGACGTCCTGCGCGGCCAGGGCCGGGGTGGCGATGACGCCGATGGCCACGCCGTGCTCGACCACGATCGCCTCGAGCTCACTGAAGGGGCGTACGTCGACGCCGGCAACGACCTCGTCGTGCCGGTCGGGATCGGCGTCGAGCAGAGCCACGACGCGGAAGCCGCGGCTGCGGAAGCCGGAGTAGTTGGCGAGGGCGTGGCCGAGGTTTCCGATGCCGACGATGACGACCGGCCAGTCCTGGGTCACGCCGATCTCGCGGGCGATCTGGTAGCGGAGGTACTCCACGTCGTAGCCGACGCCGCGGGTGCCGTAGCTGCCGAGGTAGGAGAGGTCCTTGCGGAGCTTGGCGGAGTTGACGCCGGCGGCGGTCGCGAGCTCCTCGGAGGAGCAGGTCTCGATGCCCTGCTCTGCGAGCGTGATCAGGGCACGGAGATAGACGGGTAGCCGAGCGACAGTTGCCTCGGGAATGTCCCGGGCGTGGTCGTTGGACGTCCGTGCACTCACTGCGTCTTCTTTCCAGTCGGCTCGATCCCGGGTGTGGGAAACCCGTGTGAGGTCGAGCCGGCGCGATCACTGTAAGAGTTTGTGAACGGGAGAACAAACTGAGCCGAGGCACGGGCTAGCACATGTGAGATGACCCACCGCGAGCGGGGGGCTCAGACGCGGAGCGCGGCGCGCAGTCGCTGGGGATCGACCCGCCAGAAGTCGTGCTGGCGTCCATCGACGAAGGTCACGGGCACCTCGTCGGTGAAGCGGTCCCGCAGGGCCGGGTCGGAGTCGATGTCGACCTCGGTGAAGGACTCGCCCAGCTCGGCGCAGACGGCCTCGATGACGACGCGCGCCTCGTCGCACAGGTGGCAGCCCGCGCGACCGTAGAGCGTCACCCGGGACCCGGTCACTGGGGCGGTCACTCCAGCAGCCCGAGCAGGCGCCGGCGCTCGATCCCGCGCAGCCGGCCCTTCTGCACCTTGCCCGTGACGGTCAGCGGGAGCTCGGCCACGACCTCGACCCGGGTCGGCTGCTAGAAGCGCGCGAGTCGCGCGGCCGCGTGCTCACGGACCGCGTCGGCGAGTCCGTCGGAGGAGCCGGCCGGCGCGACGACGTACGCCACGACGGCCTCGCCCGTGACGTCGTCAGGCACGCCGATGACGGCCGCGTCGCGGACGCCCGGCACCTCGCGGATGACGTCCTCGACCTCGGAGGGGTAGACGTTGAAACCGCTGACGATGACGAGCTCCTTGACCCGGTCGACGAGGAAGAGGTCACCCGTCGCGTCGAGGAAGCCGACGTCACCGGTCGACCACCAGCCCTCGGCGGTCGGGCCGCCCGAACCGTCGGGCCAGTAGCCGCTGAAGAGGTTGGCGCCCTTGATCTGGATCTCGCCCGGGTCCTCGCTCTCGATGAGGTGGTAGGTCTCGTCGACGAGGCGGATCTCGATGCCGGGCAGGGCGGCGCCGACCGAGCCGTACTGCTGCGCCTGGCTGCACAGCGTGCTGGTCACGACCGGCGACGCCTCGGTCAGGCCATAGCCCTGGTGGACCGGGATGGCGGTGAGCGCCACGAACTCCTCGATCACCTCGGACGGCAGCGGCGCCGACCCGGAGAGCACGAGGCGGACCGGACCGAGCCGGTCGGCGAGGTCCTCGACGCCGCGCCAGTGGGCGAAGACGGGGGGCGCAATCGGCAGCACGCTGACCGCCTCGTCCTCGATCAGGTCGAGCACGGCGACCGGGTCCCAGTGCTCCACGAGCAGCAGCTTGGCCCGGAAGCGCAGGACGCCGCCCAGGACCGCGTTGAGGCCGTAGACGTGGAAGAGCGGCAGCACGCCGAGCACCACGTCGTCGCCGTGGATCATCTGCGGCTCGACCTCGCCGACCTGGTCGATGTTGGCGAGCAGCGCTCGGTGCGTGAGCATCGCGGCGCGCGGGCGACCGGACGTGCCGCTGGTGTAGAGCAGGGCGGCCAGCTTCTCCGGGTCGGGCAGGGGCGGCAGCGCGCGGGCCTCGGTGGCCAGCACATCGGCGTACGCCACCTCTCCGGCGACCGGAGCGGTGTCGATGACGACGATCCGCGGCCGGTGGGCGCGGCTGACGAGGTCGGCCTCGAGGTCGGTGTCGCCGCCGTCGAGGGCGGCGACGACCTGCGCGCACGCCGCGCGCACGGCCGCGAGGGAGGACGGGTCGGCCACGACCAGGCGGGTGCCGGAATCGGCGATCATCCGCGACAGCTCGTCGGCAGTGGACCGCGGATTGACGGGTACGGCGACGACCTGCGCTCGCAGGACGCCGAGGTAGCTCGTGACGAACTCGAGCCGGTTGCCGATCACGAGCATGACCCGGGCGCCGGCCAGGATCCCGAGGGAGCTCAGGCCCGTGGCGAAGGAGGCCACCTCCTGCTCGAGCTGCAGCCAGGTGCGGCCGCGACCGCCCGACTCGACCACCGCCAGCCGCGACGGCGCCTCCTCCGACGCATGGAGCACGAGGTCGGCGAGATCGGTCGGCAGCATGGCCCGATCCTTCCACAGGTACTACCCGTGCGGGCGGGCTTGCGCGGCTACGCTGACCGACGTGACGCCGCCTGAAAAACACCGCCGACTCAACCTGCAGCAACGCTCCACGCTGGCCGGCGAGGCCGCCGCCGCGGCCACCGAGGTGGAGACCGCGCTCAACGTGCCGAGCGATCTCACCGGGGCCGCCTTCTTCGACGTCGACAACACGGTGATGCAGGGCGCGAGCATCTTCCACCTCGCGCGCGGACTGCACCGTCGCAAGTTCTTCTCGACCCGCGACATCCTCGGTGCTGCCTGGAAGCAGGCCTACTTCCGCGTCGTCGGCGTGGAGGATCCCGAGCACGTCGCCGATGCTCGCAACGCAGGCTTGAGCTTCATCGCCGGGCACACCGTCCAGGAGCTCCAGGAGATCGGCGAGGAGGTCTTCGACGAGGGCATGCAGCACCGCATCTGGCCGGGCACCCGCGCCCTTGCGCAGATGCACCTCGACCAGGGACAGCGGGTCTGGCTGGTCACCGCGGCCCCCATCGAGATCGCCTCGATCATCGCCCGCCGGCTCGGGCTCACCGGCGCGATGGGCACCGTCGCCGAGCACGAGGACGGCGTCTACACCGGGCGGCTCGTCGGCGACATGCTGCACGGACCCGCGAAGGCGGAGGCGATCAAGGCGCTCGCCGCCCGCGAAGGGCTGGACCTGAGCCGTTGCTCGGCCTACTCCGACTCCTACAACGACCTGCCCATGCTCTCGATGGTCGGCACCCCGATCGCGATCAACCCCGACGCCAGGCTGCGCTCCCACGCGAAGGCGCAGGGCTGGCGGATCCGCGACTACCGCACCGGCCGGAAAGCCGCCCGCGCCGGCCTCGTCGTCGCCGCGGCGGCCGGTGGCGTGAGCGGCGCCGTCGCCGCCGGTGCGGCCGTGCGAGCCCGCCGACACTGAGATTCTGTTCCCAACCGTGGCGCTCCCGCATACCCTGCATAGGTGATCGAGGTCTGATCACGCCTGGGAGGGTGAGCACGTACATGTGGGGCGAGACGGACTTGTCGGCAGGGCTCGATGCGCTGCGGCGCGCGGTGGCACTGGCCCTCACGCCCGCCCTCGCCCCGGCATCCGGTACGCCGCAGCGCCGGCGCTTCGCCGTACTCCTCTCGGAGGCGGCGACCTCGTCGACAGCCGGTCCCGGGACGGGCGGTGGTGAGTACGGCGACGCCGACCAGGCCACGTCCTCGGAGGAGGACGAGTCCGACCGCAGTCGGCTGATCGCCCTGGTCGAGCTGGCCCGCAGCGGCGACAAGGAGGCCTTCGGGCTGCTCTACGACCACTACCAGCCGTCGGTCTACCGCTTCCTCTACTACCGCACCCGCTCGGCGACGCTGGCCGAGGACCTCACGGCCGACACCTTCTTCCGCGCCCTGCGCAGCATGAACAACTTCCGCTGGCAGGGCCGCGACTTCGGCGCCTGGTTGATGACCATCGCGCGCAACCTCACCACCGATCACTTCAAGGCCGGCCGCACCCGCCTCGAGATGACGACCGAGGACATGAGCCTGCACGACGACGTGACCGAGGGACCCGAGTCGGCCGTGCTCGCGGGACTGACCAACGAGGTGCTGCTCAAGGCGCTCACCGAGCTGCCGACCGAGCAGCGCGAATGCCTGATCATGCGCTTCCTGCAGGGTCTCAGCATCGCCGAGACGGCACAGGCCCTGGGCCGCTCCGACGGCGCCATCAAGCAGCTCCAGCTGCGCGGAGTCCGCAACCTCGCCAAGCTGATGCCGGAAGGGATGCGAGACCAATGAGCAGTGGTCCAGTCCGGCGCGTAACTTCCGTCCTCGCCTCGTCGTTTGGCTCGGTGGAGGGGCACCGACCGGCTGCCACAAGCGGCCAGCGAACCCAAGGACGACAGCAATGACAGGGCCTTTCTCGACGCGGCGACGCGCAGAGGAGTTCGACGCGGCGATCTCGCGTCCACTCACCGAGCAGGATGCGAAGGATTTCGCTGCCCTGCTCGCAGTCGTGCGCGACCTGCGGGCGATCCCGCAACCGGAACCACGATCCGACTTCGTCTCCGACCTGCGGGTGCGACTGATGGCGGAGGCCGACACGGCGCTGTTGCCGCAGGCCACCCGCCCGCTCACCGACACCGAACAGCGACTCGTGCTGCCGGTTCGGCCGTCGCGCCGCGACCGCCGGCTGGCCGTGGCCCTCGGAGCGGCGGCCATCGTGGGCGCGACCTCATCGATGGCCATGGCCGCGCAGACCGCCCTGCCGGGCGAGTCCCTCTACCCCGTCAAGCGAGCGATCGAGCAGGCGCAGAACCAGTTCGCCCGCGGCGACACCGCCACGGGTCAGGCCCTGCTGGCCAACGCGCGCGATCGCCTCGACGAGGTCCGCGAGCTCACCGAGCGCGGCAACCCGGCCAGCATCAGCGCCGTCGACTCCACCCTCGAGACCTTCAGCGACCAGGCCGACGACGCCTCCGACGCGCTGCTTGCGGCGTACGCCGAAACCGGCGACGAGGCTCTGATCACCGAGCTCCACGAGTTCACGGGCTCGAGCATGGACCGCCTCTCCGAGCTGGAGTGGGTGGTGCCCGAGTCGGCACGCGGCAGCCTCGTCAGTGCCGGGCAACGCCTCGCCGACATCGACCGACGGGCCAGCGTGACGTGCCCGGCCTGCGGGGGCACCGTGACGTCGATCCCGCCCAACCTGCTCTCGGCCGGCAACCTCGCGACCAGCGTGACGACGGTGATCGTGGCGGCGAGCCAGAACCCGAGCCTGCTCCAACCGGTCAAGCCGGCCCGCGAGCCCACGACGCCCGACCCGGTCTCCGGGCAGGAGACCGACGGCGTCGAGGTGCCCGACCTCCAGGTGCCGACGCCGACTCCCACCGCGACCGCGTCGCCGACGCCGACGCCGACGAAGGTCGACGGGAAGTTGCCGGTCAACGACGTCACCAAGCTGTTGACCGGAGACCTGTCGACGGCGGTCGACGGCGTGCCGGTCGCCGACCAGCTGCTCACCGACGTGGGCACCACGCTCAACGGCACGGTCGATGGCGTGCAGGGCACGCTCGACGGCGTGACCGACCCGCTGCTTCCTTAGGAGCCTGCCAAGGAATCCGCGGCAAGCTCCTAGCGGAAGACGCCCTGGCGTTCGCGCAGCAGGCTGAACAGCGTCTGCTGGATCGTCTCGCGCACCTGGTCGGTGACGTTGAAGACCAGCATCGGGTCGTCGGCCTCGACCGCGTCGTAGGCGTCCGTGCGGATGGGCTCGCCGAACTCGAGCAGCCACTTGGACGGCAGCGGCACCAGGCCGAGCGGCCCGAGCAGCGGGAAGAACGGCGTGATCGGGATGTAGGGGATGCCGAGCAGCCGGGCCAGCGACGGCACGTTGCCGACGAGGGGATAGATCTCCTCGGCCCCGACGACCGACAGCGGGATGATCGGCACGCCGGTGCGCAGCGCGGCCGACACGAAGCCGCCGCGGCCGAACCGCTGCAGCTTGTAGCGCTCGCTGAACGGCTTGCCGATGCCCTTGAAGCCCTCGGGCCAGACGCCGACGAGCTCGCCACCGGAGAGCATGCGCTCGGCGTCCTCGCTGCAGGCCAGGGTGGCGCCGCCCTTGCGGGCCATGGTGCTGACGACCGGCAGCTTGAAGACCAGGTCGGCGCCGAGCGGGCGCAGGAAGCGGCCCGTCTCGTCGTGGATCTTCAGCATCGTCATCAGTCCGTCGACGGGGACCGTGCCGGAGTGGTTGGAGACGACCAGCGCGCCACCGGTGGCCGGGATGTTCTCGATGCCGCGGACCTCGACCCGGAACCACTTCTCGGCGATCGGGCGCAGCGCGGCCAGCATGAAGCGCTCGGTGATCTCGGCGTCGAAGCCGTATTCGTCGACCACGTAGTCGCCCGAGAGACGACGGCGCATGAACGCCATCATCTCGGCCAGGCGACGCTCCCACTGGTCGCCGAAGATCTCGACGGATGCGCCCTGGAAGGCGGAGAGCCAGTCGCCGATCGGCACCCCGGCGAGCGGGTGGCGCTCCTCGGAGGTGACGGCGGGGCGAGGCGGCACATCGGGGGTCGGCTCGGGCGCCGGAGCTGCGGGTGCGACGGGCTTGCGGGCGGCCGGCCTACGCACGGCGGCGGGCGCGCCCTTCTTCGCCTTCTGCTTCGACGGGCCGGCCAGGCTGCGGGCGGCCGAGGACGGGCGGTCGCGACCGGTGCCGCGTCCGGGACGGCCACTGGTGCCGATCGGAATGATCTGGGCGTCGGAGCGTTCGGCGTCAGACACGGGCCTCACCCTTCGCAGCGGGAGCGAGTGTGTTGTCGCGCAGCGGGACGCCGAGCGAGACGCCGAAGTCGGCGAACGCAGCGGCGGTGGAGTAGCGCGGCTCGAAGCCGAGCTCCGCGCGCATGCGCGTGGTGTCGACGCCGCGGCCGTAGGTCAGGAACCCGAGCTGTTCGGGCGAGAAGTCCGCGACCCTGGCCTGGCGCAGCACCGAGCCGAGCCGGCCGACCGCGAAGGGAGGCATGGGGACGGACGCCTTGTTCAGGCGCCGGACGGCCTGCGAGAGCATCAGCATGCCGTCGCCGGCGACGTTGAAGGTGCCGGAGACGTCGGAGACCGCGGCGTGCCGCAGCACGTCGAGCAGGTCGTCCTCGTGCAGGAACTGCAGACGCGGGTCGAAGCCGAGCACGCGCGGGATCACCGGCAGCCGGAAGTAGCTGGTGATGGGGCTGACGACGTGCGGCCCGATGACGTTGGCCGCGCGGATCGTGGTGACGTTGACGTCGGGACGCCGGCGCGCGAAGCCGCGGACGTAGCCCTCGACCTCGTAGACGTCCTTGGCGTAACCGGTGCCCGGAACCCGCTTCGGCCCCATCTCCTCGGTGAACATCGCGGGGTCACGTGAGCTGGCGCCGTACATCGTCGTCGTCGACTTCACGACGAGGCTCTTGAGGGTCGGCGACTTCTGGCACGCAGCCAGGAGCTGCATCGTGCCCATGACGTTGAGCTCTTTCATCGTGTGGCGACCGCCGGCCGAGCCGGGGGTCGCGATGACGCTCATGTGGACGACGGTGTCGACGTCCTCCTTGGCGAGCACCTTCGCGATGACGGGGCTGCGAATGTCGGCGCGCACGAACGACACGTCGCCGATGTCACCGCGAGGCGGGACGACATCGACGCCGATGACGCGATCTATGGACGGGTCGCTGGCGGCTGCGCGCGCGAAGCGGCGACCGATGTGCCGGGAGATCCCGGTGACCAGCACGACCCGTCCCATCGCGACAGGGGCTTACTTGCCGAGCTTGCGACGCTGAACGCGCGTCTTCTTGAGCAGCTTGCGGTGCTTCTTCTTGGCCATGCGCTTGCGCCGCTTCTTGATGACAGAACCCACGAAAAAACCTTTCACGAACCTGCGCGCTCGCAAACGGATGCGGACGCGGCGCACAGGCGACTGCCCGCGCGACCCGCACAGCCTACTGGCCGGGCGGGAAGCGCGAGAATCGGTGTCCGCGAACCCTGTGCGTCGGGGTCAGCCGGCGTTGTAGAAGCTCTTGCGGAGGTACTCGTTGACGTCATGCTCGGTCACTCGGAACGAGCGGCCGACGCGGACGGCTGGCAGCTCCGCGTTGTGGACGAGTCGATAGACGGTCATCTTCGACACGCGCATCTTGGCGGCCACCTCGGCGATCGTCAGGAAGACGACGTCCGACATGTCTCCAGGCTGGTTGGGAGCCATCTGTGCACCATTCCTTCTGCGCAACGGCACCGGCTTCCCCACCGGTGTCACAAGTTCGTGGCGCTCTTTTCGCAAAGATAGGGCCAATGTGACCTGTGGGGAAGGGTGTTACTAGAGAAACTTGTGGGACGTACGGCGTGTCGCGTTGATTACGGGTACGGGTCGAGCCCATGGAGCGGGAAGATCTCGGTCCGCGTGGCCATGATCGCCCGGTCCAGCCACGTCTCGGGGTCGTAGCCGCCCGACCAGTCGCGGTAGGCCGGATTGCGCCCGTCGGTGAGTCGGTGCGGCGCCGTACGACCCAAGGCATCTTCCACGTAGGACCGCCAGCCGGCGGGCGTCTCGGTGGTCGGAGCCAGCGGCTTGCCGGCCACGATGGCGAGCAGATGGGTCCAGGCCCGCGGCACGACCTCGACCAGGGCGTAGCCGCCGCCACCGGTCACGACCCACTTGCCGCCACAGAGCTCGTGGGCGAGGTCGTGCAGGGCGAGGTAGGCCGCGCGCTGCCCGTCGACGCTGAGCATCAAATGCGCGAGCGGGTCCTCCATGTGGGAGTCGCAGCCGTGCTGGGTGACCAGGATCTGGGGCTTCCACTCGCGCAGCAGGGGCGGGACGACGGCGTGGAAGGCCCGCAGCCAGCCACCGTCGGCGGTGCCGGGCGGTAGCGCGACGTTGACCGCACTCCCCTCGGCACCCTCGCCGCCGGTGTCGTGCGGGAAGCCGGTGCCGGGGAAGAGCATCTGGCCGGTCTCGTGCAGGGAGATCGTGAGCACGCGCGGGTCGTCGTAGAAGATCGCCTCGACGCCGTCACCGTGGTGCACGTCGATGTCGACGTAGGCGATGCGCTCGACACCGCTGTCGAGGAGGAACTGGATCCCGACCGCGATGTCGTTGTAGATGCAGAAGCCGCTCGAACGGTCGGACATCGCGTGGTGCAGGCCGCCGACGATGTTGGCGCTGTGCAACGACTCGCCGCTGAGCACCTGGCGGCAGGCCTCGAGGGTTCCGCCGACCACGTGGGCGGCAGCGGTGTGCATGTCCTGGAAGACGGGATTGTCGTCGCTACCGAGTCCGTGCTCCGGATCCTCGCCGCCCTCGATGCCCATGCGCGTGACGGCGTCGATCAGCCCCTGCGTGTGCACGGTGGCGATCTGCAGGTCGTCCGCCACCGGCGCGGGCACGATCGTCAGGCCGGACAGCACGCCGAGCTCCTCGGCGAGCCGCATCGTGAGGTCGACCCGGACCGGGGACATCGGGTGCGACGGGCCGAAGTTGTACTCCGTCAGCGCGGGGTCGAACACGACCGACGCCGGTCCGGAGCAGTCCACCATGTGGCCGAACCTATCCCCCACGTGCGCCGACACTCGGGAGCGCTCGCTCGACGGACCCGATTTGAACATGTTCAAGTTTGTGTGGTTCACTCTTTTGAACACGTTCAATCAACCTCAGGAGAACTGCCATGGACTGGACCGCCGCTTCCTACTTCACCTACCTCGCCGTCACCGTGCCGCTGACCATCTGGGTCGCCAAGACCCTCTCCAGCAACGGCCGGGTGTTCCTCGAGGACGTCTTCACCGACAACCCGGCGCTCGCCGACGCGATCAACAAGCTGCTCGTCGTCGGGTTCTACCTGCTCAACGTCGGCTTCGTGCTGCTCTACCTGCGCACGGGCGGCCTCGCGTACGACCTCTCGACCCTGATGGAGGTCGTCAGCGTCAAGGTGGGCGTCGTGATGGTGGTGCTCGGCCTGATCCACTTCACCAACGTCTACGTCTTCAACGCGATCCGCCGTCGGGTCCGGATGGAGAACCTGCGCACGCCGCCGCTCCCGCCGCAGCAGTTCGTCGGCCCGGCCCAGCCCGCCTACCCCCGCTGATGCGGCTGACGGTCCTGTACGACGACGGGTGCCCGCTGTGCCGGACGTTCAGCACCTGGCTGGCTCGCCAGCCGACGCTGGTCGGCCTCGACCTGGTGCCCGCCGGGTCGGGGTGCGCCCGGAATCGTTTCCCCGCGCTCGACCACGAACGGACGCTCGCGGAGATCACCGTCGTCAGCGACGCCGGCGAGGTGTGGACGGGCGCCCACGCCTGGGTGATGTGCCTGTGGGCGACCGCCACCCACCGCGCGCTGGCCGAGTCGCTGGCCCGGCCCTCGCGGCTGCCGCTCGCCAAGGGCGCCGCCCAGCTGGCGGCCGGGATCCGCAGCGTCACGACGAGCCGATCGGCCACACCGGGAGGTGACTACCCTGACGACTGTGCCGGAACCTGCTCCCCGACTCCCCAAGACATCGGCCAAGGCTGAGCAGACCCGCGCCACCATCGTGTCGTCGGCGATGGACCTGTTCCGCACCAAGGGCTTCGAGGGCACCACGATGCGCGGCATCGCCGACGCCGCCGGGGTCTCGCTGGGCAGCGCCTACTACTACTTCGCCGGCAAGGAGCACCTGATCCAGGCCTTCTACGGCCAGATGCAGGAGGACCACCTCGCGGCGGCGCGTGACGTCCTGGAGCGGGAGTCCGACTTCGCGGCCCGGCTGCGCGGCGTGCTCACGTCGTGGGTGGGGATCGCGGCGCCGTACCACGAGTTCGCGGGGACGTTCTTCAAGAATGCGGCCGAGCCGACGAGCCCGCTGTCGCCGTTCTCACCGGAATCGGCCGAGGCTCGCGAGGCGAGCATCGCGATCTTCGCCGCGGCGGTCGACGGTTCCGACCTGAAGGTCGCGACGGCGCTGAAGCCGCGGCTGCCGGAGCTGCTCTGGCTGCTGCAGATGGGCGTCGTGCTGTTCTGGGTGCACGACCGCAGCCCCGGGCAGCAGCGCACCCTCGCTCTCGTGGACGGCATCGTGCCGATCGTCGACAAGCTCGCGCGCATCTCCCGGGTGCCGGTCGTGCGCGGCGTGGTCAACGACCTCGTCGGACTGCTCGACTCGCTGCGGAGCTGAGCCGTGGGTGACCTGCGAGCGGTGATCTTCGATCTCGACGACACCTTGGTCGACCACACCTCGGCCGCGCGGACGGCCAGCGTCGAGTGGGGGCGCGCCAACGGGCTGGGAGGCAGCGACGATGAGCTCGCGCGCACTTGGTCGGTGATCGCGACGCCGCACTACCGCGCCTACCAGTTGCGCGAGCTCACGTTCGACGGGCAGCGACGAGCGCGCGTCCGGGAGTTCCTGCCGCACCTCGACCTGGCGACCGACGACGCCGCGGACGAGGCGTTCCGCGGCTACAGCGCGGTCTACCACGCCAGCTGGGCCTCCTTCCCGGACGCCGTCCCGGCGCTGCGGCGCGTCCGCGAAGCGGGGCTGCTCGCTGCGGTCCTGACCAACGGCGAGCACGCCCATCAGCGCCTCAAGCTCGAGCGCGTCGGACTGATCGACGAGGTCGACCGGGTGTTCACGTCCGACGAGTTCCCGCTCGGCAAGCCTGACCCTGCGGCGTTCCACGGCACCTGCTCGCGGCTCGGCGTCGAGCGCGGCGAGGCGTTGATGGTGGGCGACTCGGTGGTCGCCGACGTCGAGGGCGCGCTGGTCGCAGGCCTGCAAGCGGTACTGCTGGATCGCCGCGGCGAGCACCCCTCCCGCTCACCACGGATCAGGTCGCTGGACGAGCTGCGGAACTGATCGCCGTACGACCCCATCGTCGGACGTTGCGCGGGACGTCCGACACCTGGGTCGCCTGGGTAGCCGCATCGTCGGACGTCCGTGATGGGGCATCGGTCAACTGCAGGCAGTTCGCGTCGGGATCGGTCAGCGCCACGCTCAGTGCGTACGGCGAAGCGCCGAACTGCCTGCGTTTGGCAGCGCGTCAGCCGCATCGTCGGACGTTGCGCGGGACGTCCGACACCTGGGTCGCCGGGGTAGCCGCATCGTCGGATGTGAGTCAGACACCCTTGGCTTCGACACGCTCGCTGGCGCTCGCTGCTCAACCAGCGGGGAGGTCGCTCGCTGCTCAACCAGCGGGGAGACTCAGTTGCCTTCGGCGAGCTCGCGCGAACGGTTGCGCGCGGCCTCCATGGCGGCGAGGAAGGCGGCGCGGACCCTGTGGATCTCCAGCTCGCGCAGGGCGGAGGCGGTGGTGCCGCCGGGTGAGGTGACCTGCTCGCGCAGGATCGCCGGGTGGGTGCCGGTCTCGCGCAGCATCGTGGCCGAGCCGTAGAGCGTCTGGATGACCAGCTCGGAGGCGGTGGCGCGCGGCAGGCCGAGGTGCACGCCGGCCTCGATCATCGACTCGACGACGAAGAAGATGTAGGCGGGGCCGGAGCCGCTGATCGCGGTCACGGCGTCCTGCTGCTTCTCCGGCACGCGGACGACGCGGCCGGTGGAGGAGAGCAACGCCTCCGCCTCGGCGAGGTGCGCGTCGTCGCAATGCGAGCCGGGCGAGATGGCGGCCATGCCCTCATCGACGAGCGCGGGCGTGTTGGGCATGACCCGGACGACGGCGACACCCTCGGGCACGCGCGACTCGATGAAGGCCGTCGTGATGCCGGCCGCCAGGCTGACCAGCAGCTGGCCGGGACGCAGCACGGGCGCGATCTCCTCGAGCACGGTCGCCATGTCCTGCGGCTTCACCACGAGTGCCACGGTGTCGGCCTTGGTGGCCGCCTCGATGTTGGAGACCACCGCGACGCCGTACCGCTCCTCGAGCTCACGCGCCCGGTCCGCGCGCTTCTCGCCCACGAGCAGCAGGTCGACGCGACGGCCCGCGCGGACGAGGCCGGACAACAGGGTCTCCCCCATGACGCCGGCGCCGATGATGGCTGTCTGGCCCATGACGACCTATTTCTTCGAGATCAGCGAGCGGAGGAAGAAGGTGAGGTTCTGCGGGCGCTCGGCCATCCGGCGCATGAGGTAGCCGTACCACTCCTGGCCGTAGGGGACGTAGACGCGCATGGTCTCGCCGGCGGCGCCCAGGCGCTTCTGCTCCTCGGGGCGGATGCCGTAGAGCATCTGGAACTCGTAGGTGCCGGCGCGGCGGCCGTAGCGGCTGGCCAGCGACGAGGCGATCTGGATCATCCGCGGGTCGTGGCTGGCCACCATCGGGTAGCCCTGGCCGGCCAGCAGCACCTTGAGGCAGCGGACGTAGGACTTGTCGACGTCGAGGCGTTCCTGGAAGGCGACGCTCTCGGGCTCGTGGTAGGCGCCCTTGCACAGGCGCACGCGCGAGCCCTCGTAGGCCAGGGTCCGGCAGTCGGCCTCGGTGCGGTGCAGCATCGCCTGCAGCACGGCGCCGGTCTCGGGGAAGTCCTTGCGCAGCTCGCGCAGGATGCCGAGGGTCGAGTCGGTGGTGGTGTGGTCCTCCATGTCGAGGGTGACCGTGGTGCCGGCGTTGCGCGCCGCGCGGCAGATTTCGCGTGCGTTCTCCAGCGCGATCTTCTCGCCGCTGTCGGGCAGCGCCTGACCGACGGCAGACAGCTTCACGCTGACCTCGGCCTTGCTGGCGAGTCCGCGCTTGGCGAGCTCGGCGAGCAGGTCCTTGTAGGCGGCCACGGTCGCCTCGGCCTGGGCGAGGTCGAGCGTGTCCTCACCGAGGAAGTCGAGGGTGACGTGGAGACCGTCGTCGACGAGTCGCGAGGTGGCCTCGACGGCCGACTCGGTGGTCTCACCGGGGACGTGGCTCGTGACGATTCCGGACGACACCGGCATGGTGCTGACGAGCTTCTTCACGGCGTCGCTCTTGGCGAGCAGAAGGATCGGTTGGCGGAGCAATGACATGGCGCACAGGCTACGCCGACAGGGCCCGTCAGGCCGAGTCAGGGACGCCTCATTCCGTACGGCGACGCAGGGTCGCCGCTCCGAGCGCCAGCCCCGCGAGCGCGAAACCGAGGACGACCCCGATGTCACCCCAGACCGCGGACTCGTCGGCCGCGCCGACCAGCTCCTGCATGGCATCGACGGCGTAGGACAACGGCAGCACGTTGCTGATCGCCTCGAGCAAGCCGGGCATGGAGTCGCGGCCGACGAACAGCCCGCAGAGCAGAATCTGCGGGACCACGACCAGCGGCATGAACTGGACCGCCTGGAACTCGGTTTCCGCGAACGCGGAGACGAACAGGCCCAGCGCCGTACCGAGGACGGCGTCGACAATGGCGACCACGCCCAGCAACCAGATCGGGCCGTTGACGTCGAGGCCGAGCAGGCCGATGCTCACGGCCACCGCAAGGCCGGACTGCACGGCCGCGATCACGCCGAAGGCGAGGGCATAGCCGAGCAGGAAGTCGAGCTTGCCCATCGGCATCGAGAGCAGACGCTCCAGGGTGCCGCTGCTGCGCTCGCGCAAGGTGGTGACGCTGGTGACGAGGAACATCACGATGAAGGGGAAGATCGCGAGCAGGCCGGGACCGAGGCGGTCGAACGCATCCCCGGGCAGGTCCTGGAACATCCACCACAGCAGGGTCATCAGCAGGCAGGGCAGCACGAGCAGCATGGCAAGCGTGCGGTGGTCACGGCGGATCTGGGTCAGCACCCGGCCGGCGACGGCGAGGGTTCTCATGCGACGGCCCCTTCCACGATCCGCAGGAATGCGTCCTCGATGTCGCGGGCGTCGCCGCGGATCTCGGTCGGCGTGCCGGTGGCGATGATCCGGCCCTCGCGCATCAGCAGCAGCCGGTCGCAGCGCTCCGCCTCGTCCATCACGTGGCTCGAGACGAGCACTGCCTTGCCCGCGTCGGCGAGCCGGTGGAAGAGCGCCCAGAGGTCGCGACGCAGGACGGGATCGAGGCCGACGGTCGGTTCGTCGAGGACCAGCACATCAGGATCGCCGAGCAGGGCGATGGCGAGGCTGGCTCGCGATCGCTGCCCACCGCTGAGGTTGCCGACCACCTGGTCGCGGTGGCTCTCGAGATCGACCAACGTGATGGCTTCGTCGACGTCGCCGGCTCCCAGCACCCGGGCGAAGAAGCGCAGGTTCTCGGCGACGGACAGGTCGTCGTACACGCTCGCGGCCTGCGTGACGTAGCCGACGCGATCGCGCAGCGGCTTGGACCCGGCGGGCTGGCCGAGGATCTCGACGCCGCCCGACCTGACCTTCTGTACGCCGACGATGGCGCGCATCAAGGTCGACTTCCCGCATCCGCTGGGACCGAGGAGGCCGGTCACGCCCGGCCCGACGTCGAGCGAGATGCCTGGCAGCACCTCGCGCGCGCCCCGGACGACGCGGAGGTCGGTGATCGCGACGACATTATTCATCATGTGTTGAATTGTGCGCCGGTGGAGCGCGCGCGTCAAGGGATATCCATGGACGAGAGGGTCTGGCGAGAGGGGGATTCTCAGCCGTCCCGTCCATGGATATCGACCCAGGGAAGACGTCAGTTGCCGAGCGGCGCGAGCAGGTTCTCCTTGCCCTCGAAGGCGAAGAGCAGCAGGTCAGCCATCCGGAACCGATCGGCGACGGCGCCCAGGCTGGGGCGGAAGTCCGGGTTCCTCACGATCGAATGGACGCTGGCCTCCATGGCGCGATGGATCGTCTCGACCACGATCCGCGCACCGACGCCGGTCAACCTGCCGCCGTTGAGCTCGGCCTCGCGCAGGCAGTAGAACCAGAGCGGGGTGTCGGCCAGGAAGACGTCGAGCTGGGCGGCCGACAGAGCCGAGAGTTCGGCACCACCGGAGCCGTCGCGCAGTTGCGCCTTGGAGAGCGTCGTGACCGGGACGCCCTTGCTGCGGAGCAGCGTCGCCATCTGCTGGCCGCTGGCGAGCCGGATCATGCCGGCGCGCACGAGGTTGCGGAAGGCGAGGTTGGCGCGCATGGTCCCCTGGTCGGCCAGCACGCCACCGAACGACCCGATCGGCAGCGCGGCCAACGGGTCGACCAGACGGGTGTCGATCCGATGTGCAACGTTGAACTCACCCCGCGGCGGCTTGAGGTCGGGTCGCCCGATCTGGGCGAAGCGGTAGAGCCGTCGCCAGTCCGCGATCCAGTTGCTCGGCAGCGTCGGGTCGCCGCCGAGGTTGCCGCTCGTGCCGGAGAACGTGAACAACAGCTCGAGAGCGCCGGCCCCGCTGGGGAACACGGCGTTCCAGGCATAGAGCTCGCGCACCATCGAGTGCCCGAGCCGGAAGGCTCCGATCGAGAACTCGACCGGCATCTTCGGCATCGAGAACGGGTCGGCGCCCGGCTCCACGACCTTGCGGCCTCCTGTGAACACGTCCGTGACCACCGCGCTGTCGCAGATGCGCGGGAGGTAGTCGGTCTTCAGCATCCACTGGTAGTGCAGGACCACACGACGTCGCGCCTTCTCGAAGCGCTCGGCCGGCGGCACGCCTGCACCGAGCGCGCCCACGACCCGATTGTGGAAGCGGATCATCGCGGCGTGGTGCTGGGCGACCGCGAGGTTCTCGTCGTTGCGCAGGTCGGGGATCTTCGCCTTGCGCTTGTCCGCGGCCGACCCGGTGGTGCCGCCGACGCGGGGTACGTCGAAGCCGACCCGCGCCTTGTCGGGGCCGCTCTTCGTGGTCTTGCCGACCTTGAGCCGCGCCTTGTCCGCCTCGTAGAACTCCGACGACACGGGGTCGAGCGGGCCCGCGCCGTACAGGCTGTCGAGGTCGAGGGTCGGCGAGCGGCCCTGCACGAGCTCGGCCGGCGAGATCTGGTCGCCGAACGCAACCAGGGTCTTGTCGAAGGTGAGGTCGTGGTCGACGAACTGGCCGAGGTAGGTGAAGCCCGCGGGGATGTTGTCGTCGCGCTGGCCACCGCTCGTCATCGCCTGGGCCACCTTGCGCAGGATCGCGTCGGGCAGCTTCTTGCCCTTCGGTCCGATCCGCGCGAACCGGAACGTGGGAGCTGCTCGCAGCGCGACGCCGCTGCGCGCGGTCACTCCTGCCCTCGCGCTGACCCCGTCACCGGCATCCGCCGGCTGCCCCACGACGCCCTCGCCCTCGATGAAGAAGACGTCCCGGCCGTGCCGGGCCGGTCGTTCGTCCACGCCCATGACTACCTCCCGAGTGGATTGACCGGATCCACTGTTCCGCGAGCACGGGCGACGCGCATCCCCCGATCTGCTGATGTTCCTGCAGGGTTCAGTCGAGGTCGCCGGTCAGGTAGCGCTGGATCGTCGGGGCGTACGTCGCGATGACGGCGTCCTTCGACAGCGACGCGAGCGGCTCGGCACGCAGGACGTAGCGCATCAGGATCAGGCCGATGACCTGGCTCGCGACGAGGGTCATCCGGTGCTCGGGGCGATCGATGCCGAGCTTCGCGCCGATCGGCTGGATGACCACGGGCAGGAATCCCTCCGACAGCAGCTTGTCGCCACCGGGCTCGAGGATCCGCCGCGCCACCGTGAGCAGCGCGGGCTGGACGTCCGGGTCGTCCCAGACGCCCAGGAACGCGGTCAGGAAGCGCTCGGCGACCTCCTCCACCGGTCCCTCGGTCACGTGCGCGACGACCACGCGCGGGTCGACGGGCAGCTCCATGGCGGCGAGGAACAGGTCGTCCTTGGTGCCGAAGTAGTGGTGCACCAGCGCCGGATCGACACCGGCCGCCGATGCGACGGCACGGATCGTCGTACCGCGGAAACCCTGCTGCGCAAAGGAGGAACGTGCCGCGGCCAACACCGCGGCGCGGGTGTCGGGTGCCCCGGGTCGGCGGCCGCGAGTCGCGCCCGGCATCAGTTCGTGCGTACGGCGAAGTGGTGGCGCGCGAAGGCCAGCGACTCGGCGAGGTCGACGATCCGCTCCTCGCGACTCGAGCAGCGGCGGGTGTTGATCTCGAGCACGATGTGGCCGTCGAAGCCCCGCTCCGCGAGGTGGGCGAGGAAGGCCTGGGCGCCCATGGACCCGCGGCCGGGCACGAGGTGCTCGTCCTTGGCGGACCCGCTGCCGTCGGTGAGGTGGATGTGGCGCAGGCGATCGCCCAGGCGATCGGCCATCGCGATCACGTCGGAGCCGGCGATGGCGGCGTGCGAGAGGTCGATGGTGGTGTTGGCGTAGGGCTGCTCGCTCGGGTCCCAGCCGGGGAGGTACATCTCCATGCCGCGGCGCGACGAAGCCCGCCACGGATACATGTTCTCGACCGCGAACCTGATCCCGGTCGACTCCTCGAGCGCGGCGATGCCGTCGACGAAGCCGGCGGAGTATTCCTTCTGCCAGCGGAACGGTGGATGCACCACGACGACGTCGGCGCCGACCTCGAGGGCCAGGTCGGCGGAGCGCTCGAGCTTGCCCCACGGCTCGGTGCCCCAGACGCGCTGCGTCCAGAGCAGGCAGGGCGAATGGATCGCACAGACCGGCATCTCGTGGTGGTCGATCAGCTGCTTGATGGCGGAGGTCTGCTGCGACAGCGCGTCGATGCCGACCATCACCTCGACGGCGTCGTAGCCGAGCTGCGCGGCATAGCCGAAGGCGTGCGCGGTCGACTCGGGATACGTCGAGGCGGTCGAGAGGGCGATCAGGGTCACGACTGGCTCAACACCGAGATCTGGTCGAGCCGCTCCAGGATGACGCCCTCACGCAGCGCCCACGGGCAGATCTCCAGTGCGGGCAGGTCGAAGATGTCCATGCAGGCCTCGGCCACGAGCGCACCCGGGACGATCTGGTGGGTGCGGCTCGGCGAGACGCCCGGCAGGTGGGCCAGCTCCTCGGCGTTGAGCGCGATCAGCTTGGGGATCCAGTCGGCGAGGGTGTCGCGCTCGAGCACCCGCGGCACCAGACGGCCGTCGCCGCTGGGCGCGGCACCACAGATGCGCGCGAGCGAGCGGAACGTCTTGGAGGTCGCGGCCGCCCGGTCCGGGACGCCGGGACGGAGCAGGTGGCCGGCGTTGTCGGCGATGTCGGCACGGATCTGTCGCCGCAGCTGGCGCACCGCCTCGTCATCGGGGCGTTCGTCACCGCCGAACCAGGTGCGCGCGAGCCGGGCCGCACCGAGCGGCAGGGACCAGGCGACGTCGGGGGCCTCGTCGGAACCGCCGGCGATCTCCAGCGATCCGCCGCCGATGTCGAAGACCGCCAGCCGGCCGGCGGACCAGCCGAACCAGCGGCGTACGGCAAGGAACGTCAGCCGCGCCTCGTCCTCTCCGGACAGCACCGCGAGATCGACGCCGGCGACCCGGTTGACGTGCTCGAGCACGTCGTCGGAGTTGACCGCGTCGCGAACCGCGGACGTCGCGAAGCCGAGCATGTCGGCGCAACCCTTGTCCTCGGCGACCCGCACCGCCGAGGCGCAGAAGTCCGTGAGGGCATCGATCCCGACCTGCGTCACCGCACCGTGCGCGTCGAGGTGCTCGGCGAGCCGCAGCGGCTGCTTGTGCGAGAACGCGGGCAGCGGGGCCGCGCCGCCGTGTGCATCGACCACGAGCAGGTGACCGGTGTTGGAGCCGATGTCGAGGACGCCCAGTCGCATGGGACCAAACTACTAGGCATCCCGGCTTCGACACGCGTAGCTCACGCTCGCTGCTCAACCAGCGACCGTAGGATCGTCCAGTGCCTGAAGTCGATCTCGTCTTTCCCCGTGCCTACGTCGAGTTCGTGGACCCGGCCGACGAGGAGCAGGTCTTCCGCTGCGACCTGACCTGGCTGACGTCGAGTTTCATGTGCATCTTCGGCCAGGGCTGCAAGGGCATCTACGCCGACGCCCCCGACACCGGATGCTGCACGCTGGGCGCCCACTTCGCCGACACCGACGACGAGAAGCGGGTGCAGGGGTTCGTCGAACAGCTCGACGAGCGGCACTGGCAGTTCCACCCGGGACGTCCGGTCAAGACCAAGGACTGGGTCGAGAAGGACGACGAGGGAGAGCGCAAGACTCGCACCCTCGAGGTCGACGGCCAG
>JBDSPC010000189.1:0-9428 GCA_039914485.1 Nocardioides sp. | reverse complement strand
GGAAGATCTGCTCGGACAACGGCTGGTGGTCGGCGTTCGGGAAGAAGCGGGGCAAGAACGGCAAGAAGCCCGGGCCGCCGGTCCACGACGACCTGTGCGCGGTCACCGACGAAAAGGGCCGTGTCCGCCACGAGTTCAAGGCCGACGCCGCCAACGAACTGTGGATCGGCGACATCACGGAACACTGGACGAACGAAGGAAAGCTCTACGTTTGTGCGTTCAAGGTCGTCCATTCCAGCCGGATCGTCGGGTACTCCATCGACTCGCGGATGAAGTCCCGGCTCGCGGTCGCGGCGTTGAACAACGCTGTTGCCCGGCGCGGCGACGTGGCCGGTTGTGTGGTCCACACCGACCGGGGATCGCAATTTCGGAGCAGGAAATTTGTCCGTGCTCTGGGTCGTCACGACATGGTGGGATCGATGGGCCGCGTCGGTGCGGCTGGGGACAACGCAGCCATGGAGAGCTTCTTCGCTTTGCTCCAGAAGAACGTCCTGGACCGCCGCACCTGGGCCACCCGAGAGGACTTGCGGATCGCCATCGTGACCTGGATCGAACGGACCTATCACCGACGCCGGCGGCAAGACCGCCTCGGCAGATTGACCCCAGTTGAGTTCGAGATCATCATGACCACGCCAGCCAGTCAGGCTGCGTGACTAACCACTGTCACCTGATCGTGCAGCAGACCCGATCGATCAGGTCGCCCGCGCCGAGACCCCCGGTGCACACCAGGCATTAGCGCGGCGATTGGCCGCTGCATGTCGCTTGGGTTGGATTGCAGGTCAGGACAACTCGCCCGACGTCGAACTCCTTCACTTGGTAGTGGCGCTGGAGTCCCTCGTGAGCGAGCACACCGCAAGCGCCGGCGTCACGGCTCGGTTCGTGGCCCGGCTTCTCACGCTGAGCCCTGGCCCGCGCCGGGATCCAGTCAAGCTTGCGGCCGTTTACGACATGCGTAGCGAGGTAGGGCACCAAGGATTCAGTGCCGGGTCGCGCAGCCGCCTTGCTAAGGCGTCCGCGTATGCCCTGGATCTCCTTACCGCATGCGTCATCGTCTTCGCGGACACGATCGCTCGACACGATTTCCGCAACGAATCCGAGTTCTTGGCCTGGCTTGACCTAGCGACCCCTGACGTGGGCGACCCGTTTGACTAAGCCTCGATCCACCGATGAGCAGGGGCTGAGCGGTCTCGGTCGCAGAGGGCTGGCCTTCGGGTGTGTGGGCGTGGCCGTTCTTCTGGCCTCGCTGCCAGGTCGTTCCAGGTTGGTCGTCGTGCCGGTGTCGGCGAGGGGTCAGGTCGTCATTGCGGGCGGTGGCCCGCAGGCCATGGTGAACAGGTCACTCCAGGCGGTTTCCCAGGGCCACGCGACCGGCAGATGCAGGGTCACCCGTCGTGCCGAGGACGCGATCCGGGCGGGCACGGCGATCAGTTTGCGGCGGATGGTCGCGGTGGTGGCTTTGGCGAGTCCCGGACCGGTGATGGTCGCGGCGGCTCGGGTCAGGTTGAACGCCATCACGGCCAGCACGAGCCACGCTGCGTTCGCGGTGAACTTGCCCGAGGGCAGATGCGCGAGCGCTGCGTGCTTCAGGTCGGCGTGGACTTGTTCGATGATCGCGTGACCGCGGTGGGTCTTGTCCGCGGCCACCGTGTCAGCCACGCCCGGGTCGGTGGTGGTGAAGAAGGCGTGGAAGCGCCAGGTGTCGAACAGCGTCTCCTGGCCATGGTTGCTCTTGGGGTTGAGGTCCGGGATCCGGCGCACCACGAGCCGACCGGGGACCTGCTCGGCCTTCTTCTTCGAGGTGAACGCGGTGAACGGAATCTCGGCGACCTCGGCACGAGAGACCCACTGACCGGTCTGCTCGTCGTAGACGGCGTCGGTGTACCCGATCGGGGTCCACGCATCCTCGCCGATGGTGGCGATCGTGGCCTTCACCCGCTGGTCCAGGCGGACGGTGACCGAGATGTCGGCGCCGGTCTTGATCGCGGCCCGGACGGTGGCCGATCCGTAGAACGCGGAGTCGGCACGCACCAGTGGGCGCACGCTGTTCTCGACGGTGAGTTGGCTGACGGTCTTCAACGCGTCGGCGACCAACCGGGCCGCGCCCCGCGGTGAACCACACGATCCCTTCCGGAGTCGTTGGGCCACGACCACCGGCGCGGACAGGGTTGTGGTCGCCGTTGCGAGGAGCGCGTTGAGTCCGCGCACGCCGGAGTAGCCGTAGCCCGACCCCTGCTTCGCATAGCCGTGGACCTCGATGATGGTGTCGTCGATGTCGAGCATCACCCGCTCAGCGGTGCCAGGCGAGGAGACAACCAGCGGGGCCTGGACGCTCAGGCCAGTCAGGAACCGGGAGGCCACGGCGTCGAGCTGTCGAACATGGCCGAAGGTGAAGGCCCGCAGGAAGGACCCCAGTGTCGAGGGTGCGTAGGCGTTGGCGAAGACCCGGCCCATGCCGCCGTGGCGCAGCAACGCCATGTCTTCGATGCTGTCTGCGCCGGCGACCATCCCGGCCACCAGCGAGGTCACCTTCAAGCCGGCGTTCGCGCCCTTGTCGGTCGGCACACTCAGATGCGCCTGGGCCAGCGACTGGAGCCCCGCGGAGCGGGCCAACGCCAGGACCGGGACCAGCCCGGCCGACGACACGAGATTCGGATCATCGAACACCGCCGACGTGGCACGGGGCGTGTGGCAAAGTTGCATCTACGAGATGCCCTTCGTGGTGGTGGAAATCTTTCCCTAGAGAAGATCGATTTTCCCAGCACGTAAGGGCATTCTCACTTCACGACGCGCTCACAACCCCAAGCCCATCGGTGGATCGAGGCTAAGGCCCGCCTAGGCCCTGCGGCAGGTCACCGACACCCCAGCCGGGAACGGCATGCGACTGCATGGCTCCACCGACACTCCGGCCTGGTCGTTGCGAGGCCAACGCAGTCATGGTGGGGTCGCGCCATGTCAGACGTGTGGGACTCCTGGGCAGAACTGACGCGCTTCCTTGAGAGCGCCCGACTCGCGTTCGCGCGAGAACGCAACCTTTGGCAGTCCCTCGAACTGGCTGACCCCGACCAGGCGAGTATCAGGGTCCGCAGCGGCGGCGGTTGGTACAAGGCCCGCCTCGATCAACACGTTGATGCGGTAAACGATGAGATCACTCTGTACGCGTCAGTCCTGATCCACTCCTACGCGCTCATGGAATCGGCGGCAGCAGAGGCCCTCTCCATGAATCGGGTCAAGGGCGGTGTCAGCGGCTGGGGCCGACTCCTCTTGAACAAGACGAGTTCCAGCTGGGATGACGTTCGCGACGGTGAAGCCGGCGCAGTTGAAGTGGCAGTAGTCCGGCATGCCTTTGCGCATGGCACACGCGAGATCGACTCGGACGCGGTCAAGCAACTCGCGGATGTCGGCGCGCCAGCCCGCGAAGTGGGCGACGCGGTCACCCTCACGTACAGCGAACTACTCGCCTACCGCGGACGCATGGCCAGCCTGTTGAACACATCCGGCCTCGCCCGCTCCTGACAATTGGATCAGTCGACGCCTGCGTCACACCGCCGCGTTCCGGACACACGTAACGGGGTGGGGACACCGAGCACGGCGAGATGTTGCTTATCGAGGAGGCGTGACATCGTCATCATGGATCGAGGGTGTAGCGCCGCTTGGCTCAACGAGACCGGCGATCCAGGGAAGCGCTTCTGGGTAGTCAGCCGTGTCGAGCACGAATTCTTGGCCACGGGCGACGGCGCGCAGTGTGACGCGATCCTCATCGAGGTGCCAGCGGCCTCGGTCGTGGTGGTAGCCAAGCGGCGTCCGTGACGGACCGGGGTAGAACCACCGCGGGAGTGACCAACTGGAGCGACTGCAGCCTGGCTTTGTGAGCTGCAACCGGGCGTCGTAGGTGGCGAAGGTGCCTGCTCCTGGGACGTCGTTCCCGACTCCATCAACAGTGAGAGTCTCGCTCGCGACATACAGCGTGTTGTTCGCGCCGCGGGAGCCCGCGACCAAATGGGGGTGGTAGTCCATCCATGTCGGAGCCACGACACCGTCTTGAATCGGTATCACTTCGCCGATCTGAAACCAGCCCCACAGGACGTGCAGATCTGGGGCGCCCTTCACGTATTCGAGACCCGCTGAAGATCGGCCGACGCGTCGGAACCAACCGAAGAACAGAAACAGGTCGCCTACTCCAATCCCTGCTCGCGCCAAGACGGTTTGCGCAGCACCTACTTGCCCGAAAAGAGGACGCCAGCCGGGCTCCCGGGGGTATGCCGCGGCGACCAGGTCTGGATCGAGATGGGCAAAATGATCGGGACGAGTCCTGCCGCGAGTGAGTTGTGAAGCGACGGTGCCCAAATTCTGCCCAGCAACCGTGAGGTCTTGGTAGCGGATCGGGGACTGCTTGTCGGGGATCGGCAGCGGAATCATTGAACCGTCGTCGAAGATGGGGTTGGCTACCTTGCCCGCACCTGAGTCGAAGGCTTTCCGACTCAGGATCACCTTCACGGCTGGCGCCAACTATCGTCGTTCTTCTTCCACATGGCCGGCGCTCCCAGCACCCCACCCGGCTGGTCGGCGAACCAACCGCCGACTTCTGCGATCTGCTCGGGGCTGAAGTTCACGCGATGCCCAATACCGATCTGCAAGAACGACAGTTGCTCGGGGAGACGCGGACCACTGCCACCCCAGTAGCTGAAGCGTTCGCTGACCAAAACGCGATCGACCCCGGTGTCTCTGGCTTTGTGTCCGAGGTCTTCCGAGCCGTCGTCCTTCGAATGGAACGAGGGACATTGCCTATAGCCACTGATAGATGGCTCGTAAATGTTGTCGCCGGTGCGATTCACAATCCGAGGCGAATCCCTTTGTGGCCGGCGAGCGGCGTACCTGGGATCGGCCCAATACTCGTCGAACCCGATGATCTGGGAAACCTGCATCGCATAAACGATGCGCTCCGACCTGCTGGAGATTCCGATCACGATGTCGTTGACTGCTGCGCCCTGGCGGATCCTCGGCTTGCAGGTGGCGAGCGTCAGTAACCCATGGAAGGGGTTGGGTGCGAATCCGGAGTCGTAGGCCACGATGTAGGAGAACACTCGGTTTGTCGCTACCGGCGATCCGGTGATCCAGGGCCCCGACTCACTAGAGTTCGACATCGACGAGACCGCGAAGGTGGCATCGGTGACAGACGTGGACTCCCGAGTGGGTACCGCTCCCGCCTGCTCGTCGTCCCAAGATGGACGGCAAGCATCAGACGACGTGGACGGTTTCGAGGAGATCGTGCTCATAGAAGCAGGGTAGATGGAGCCTCCGACAACGATGCCAACTCGCCGTCACTGACGCGTCGCCTCGCATGTCGACGCAGCTGCCCATGACCGAGTTGCGCTTTGACGCATGATGGCCGACCGCCTTTGAGCGGAGTTCCGCGGAGGTCATGGCGAGATTGGCCTAAGGGGGTCCTGACGGCCGGTCGCTCGTTGCGACGCCTTCATAAGGACCTCGCCCGCGTCCTCGCTTACCGGTGCCCATCCACGAGCGATGTCAAGTGAAGTCGGTGGGAGCCCAAGCCCAGCAGTGGTCACCCAGCGCGGTGGCACGTCAACGATCAGCAACTCCGAGTCTGCGAAGGCCTTTCGAAAAGTGACTGTGATCGGGGGCAGTAGTCGTTGCGAGCGCTGCCACTTGCCCCAGCGGGCCGTCACACCTGCATCGGTGGTCTCCGGGGGTGCGTCGAAGTGGATCCAGACGGGCCCTCGCCACTTGGCTGGGAATCGGAACTGTGCGCGATGCGCATCTGACCTGGCGGGTTCTGTCAGGGTGCGGTCGAGCCCTAGTCGGCCGTCGAGGCCGTAGAGGAAGTCAAGCCGCCAGAGGAGATGGGGCGTGGTGATGCTTCGACCCTCCTCGAGACCGCGCACGGCATCGGCCGTAACTCGAAAATCACCTTCTAAGGAGGTCGCGCGGGCAGCGACCTCTTGCCTAGAGAGTCCAAGGGCGACGCGAACTGACCGGACGTCAGCGGGAGCCATGAGCAGTTGGCACGCGAGGGCTCCAGTCGTGTCGATGCTTGGTTCGCTCGCCTTTGCCTCAAGCCATGGCCCCCCACCTTCAGGAGCGGGCGAGTGTGTTCCACGCTCGAGCAGGCGCCGCGAGTCGTGCATCCCCTTCAGTCCGGATTCCCACGGGACAAACGGCGATGAGACGTGGGTCGCGCCAATTCTGGCCGCAACTTCTCGCGGCACAACGCCGCGACCAAACAGCACATGTCCCGGCGCGGAGAGCTCAATCGACAAGGTCGGATTCGCGATGCTTGTCGCAAACTGGACGACAGTTGAACCAGTGCCAACAGGCGGCAAACTTTCCCCCCACCACATCGACGCCATTGCCTCCGAGTCCCGAGGCACGATCCACGCCCAGACGGGGCCGTCCCCGGTGAATCGCGCGTGCCAACGCCTCCTGTCTGGTTCCGCGAAGACTCGAGGCAGTTGGTCCCACATCTCGACCATTGACAGCTGTTGGGCCTCGTCCAAACCCAGTCCACGGATCGAGTCAGCGAAAGACCCGCGGTCGACGCGCTTCCCACGAATTCCCTGCTCCCAGTTTGAAAGGGCCGACTCTGACAGGTGGGTGCGCTTGGAGACCTCGCGCAGGGTGAGTCCGAGGTAGTGCCGCCAAGCCCTCAGCACTGCGGCGCGATCTGGGTGGTCAGTCACAAGCTCAGCATGACTGCCGTAACGACCTGCCCCAAGGCTTTGGCCTACACGCTTCTTGGGATCTCCTCGCGGGCTTCACGGGTAGACCCTCACCTTGGGGTCACAAAGAAATATCGAGGGGTCATAACTCGGGGTGTACTCCAGCCATCCAAGATCGAAGAGGTATTCAAAGACCTCGGAGAGGGAGTCATGTTCCGCTCTATCAAGCGAGTTGGACTCGCCACAGCCCTGGGAGCCTTGCTACTCGCTCCCCTCGTTCCTTCGCCCGCTCAAGCCGCGCTGACTGTTGCCGTTATCAACACTGACGGCCAGGGCGTAGCGAGCCGCTACGCGCCTCAGATCTCGGCTACAAACGGCTACGGCGCTCCCGCGGGCGCCAGTCTTGTCGCCAATTGTTGGACCCGTGGCGACGCTGTCGGCCCCAACAACAACACGCTTTGGTGGTCCGTGGCCTACGCCGGGCGTCAGTTCTATGTGGCGGACCGCTATCTCTCGACGCCGTATATCGCCTCGAGCACACCGAGTGAGCCCACGTGCGGTTCGGTGCCGCCACCTCCGCCACCGACTAGCGATGCTCCTCCAATATGGGTCGGCAGTCCGATCCAAGGCACTTGGGACCTCCCGACGAGTCAGGGTGGCGACGGTGCCGCCGCTCACCACTGGCTTTCGAATGCGAGGGATCAGGGCGATTTCGCGATCGACCTGATCGCGGGTGCGGGCCAGCAAGTCGTCCTTTATGCAGCTCCGCAGAGTCCCGGCGTCGCGATCTCGGCGAAGGTCGACCAAGTTGGTGCTTCCTGTCGGAACGGAGGCGGTGGCTCATTTGTGACCGTCGGCTTCTATTCCTCGGCTCAGCGCATCGGCAGCGCGACCTATGCCCACATCAAGCCCTCTGTGAGCGTCGGGCAGTCTCTGAACCGCTGGGGCACCGTGGTTGGCACAGTCGGGAGCGGGTACGCAAGGAGCGCCGACTGCTGGACAGGCCCACATGTCCACATGCAGTTGTTCTCCGACCGCCACTACGCCTGTTTCAACAAGGGGTTCCGGCTCGGCCAGGCCATCAATCGCACCAACTTCGTCGGCTTTACCGGTGGTGCCGTCGCGATGGGACCGCGACAGCGTTGCTCCTAGAACCATCCCCGACCTGGGTCCTGCCGGCGAGCGGCAGGACCCAGGTCTTGTTGGTGGCGCTTGGTCTGCCTCGCAACGGCTTCTTGTTCGGTGTGTCTAGGTCGTAGGGCACCTTCGCATGCCACTACCGAAGTTGTCGCTGACGTGCGTCCTTCCGCCGCTTATGTCTGTCAAGCGCGTACGCGCGCAGGGCCGAGTTCCTTGATGTTCCGCGAGCCAGTGTCAGCGCTAGTCGAAACGCGCGCGTGGACCACGGCCAGAGACCCGCCGATCAACGGTCGATCCTCCGGTCCAAGGGTGGGTTCAGATCAACACTCGCGTTCGTGAACTCGTGCCCGGTAGTGCCCGCGGGAGTCGAACGCTGAGTTCTCGTGCCCGCAGGCCTCCTGGGGCGCAGCATCGCCAACTCTCGGGCAGCACTCGCGTGCGGATCGTCGGTCCACCAAGCCCCAGCCTCGAAGACCGCCTCGGCGACCGTTGGGAGCGACACGTCGAGGCGCGCCGCCAGGTCCAGTGCCCATTGAGTCCATTGCTCGGGCGGGATAGCGCCCACGATGTGCGCAGCTTCGCGGGCGAGGTCTACTCGGGCGAACGCGTCGTCGTGCTCAGCCAGACGCTGCTCGACCAGGGTCGAGATGAGCGTCTCGGCAAGGTTCGTCGACTCAGCCAGCCGCTTCGCCAGACCCGACATACCCTCGGCCCGGAGAATGTCCGCCGGGTCGACCCCCTCCGGCATCGGCAGGTGTTGTGGATTCGCCCGCAGCGCTGCCAACCGCCAGAACGCCTTCCTGGCCGACTCCCGGCCGGCTGCGTCCGGATCGGTGGCGATGATGATGCGCTCGGGCTTCTCGCGGAAGAAGTCGTGGAGCTTGGCGGTTTGCGACTCGGTGAATGCAGTCCCCAGCGGGGCGATGCCGACGTACGCACCGTCACCGGCCAGCGCGATGGCGATGGCGTCCATCGGTCCCTCGACCAGGACCGGGGTGGCACCGGCCTCCAGGTTCGCGGTCGCTTCGTGGAGCCCGAAGAGTTGCTCGCCCTTGGTGAACGCCGCGGTCGCACGCGTGTTGAGGTACTTCGGGCCGGTGTACTCGTGGGTGTCCTTGGTCGGGTTGCGCCTGCCGATGAAGCCGACGACGACCGCACCGGAGTAGAGGGGAAACACCATCCGGTCCCGGAACGAGTCCACGAGTCGTCCCCGTTCGGTCTCGCTGGCCAACCCAGCTTCGATCAGCTCCTCGATCGTGACGCCCCGATCGGTGAGATGTCGGATCAGGCTCTCGGGCCCGGGCGGCGCGTAGCCAACGGCGTACCGACTGTCGTCCGAAAGGTCTGTGCCGAGCCGCTGGCGGAGGTAGCCGGGAACCCATGACCTCGCCGCCAGCGAGGAGTAGTAGTCGAGCGCAGCCTCGTGGAGGGCCACGATCCTCGCAATTGAGGTCGTCCGCTCAGCCACCTCCATCGGCTCGCTCGGGGGCGCAGGCTCGAGGTCAGGCTCGAACGGCTCCGGCTCGGCGAAGGGCGCGTCGGTCATGGTCGCGATCCGCCAGACGAGAGCGGAGCACAGATCCTCCGCCCGAACCTCGGGGCCTCGTCCGG